>CAJVYT010000003.1 GCA_913009765.1 uncultured candidate division Zixibacteria bacterium | reverse complement strand
CTTTCACCTAATTGTCTAAATAATTTTGCTTTCATTTCAGGAGTTGTATTGAGAACATTAAATTTTTCTCTATAAGATTGTTCCAAGGAGCGTGCCTCGTTACAATCAATAGTATCTATACCGTTAATAATTGCCCCCCACGTCTGTCCATCTACAATATAAACATTTTTATCGGCAATATCTTTGTTAACTACTACATCATAATCTGCAAGTAGAGAATCAATAAGATGATTACCAATTTTATTGGTTTTAACTGTCTGGAGAGAGTTTTTCGCAGCAATATATAAGTTATTATTTATAGGTTGAAGACCTGCCGGGTAGTATTCATCAGCCATTATAATATGCCATCCGTTATCATCTTGATAAGGTCCGCCAATATCGCCATTTCTTAATGTAAAGGCAACAGAATCAAACGGGTCGGGATATTTACCTCTTTTGGTCCATCCAACATATCCTCTTCCTTTTTTAGCACCAACATCTTCTGAAAACTGTGAAGCTATTTCAGGAAATTTATCTGGTGAAGTAATCAAAGATTTTACCGAATCGACTAAAGAAACAACTGCATTTTCCAAATCTTCTTCGTTTAACTCTCTGAATTTTAAAGAATCAGGACCGTTTAATAATGAATTTTTAGTCAATAGGATGTGATATAAATTAATTTGCTCATCAATAGCAAACAATTTTTCATTGGCATAATAATAATCTACAATTTCCAAAGAATCTGACTCTGCTTTATCATACACCATTTTCTTTAAGAATTGCCTTAGTAATAAGTCGTAATAACGTAATTTATATAAGCGGTATTGATAATAATATTCACTTAAGTTTATCTCGTCCGCTTCAAACCCTATTAATGAGTCAAAAACTAAAGAATCTATATAATTTCTAACCAAAGTAGTATCCAAGACACCACCGAGGTTGAGAAGATTACTGCGATATAAATCATCGTAGACTTCCGGCATTTCAAGTGAATATCCCTTATCCGCCGTTGCAACTTGGAATTTATATTCCTGAAAGTTTTTTTCAGTAAGAGTAAATGATGGTGTACATCCGAAGGATGTAACAACTATTACAGCTAACAGTAAAGCATGTATTTTTTTCAATCTAATGCTCCATATTTAAATGATTATTTTTGTATGATAAATTATACACTTAAAAAAGAAAAACAAGAAGAAATAAATGAAAAAAATAAAAAAATTTAGGCGTATTCTTCAACAGATATTGAATCTGTGTCTGTTTGAGAGACAAACTTTTTAAATACTACCATAAAAGTAGACCCTTCTCCCATTTGAGAGCTAATATGCACCGATAAATCAAGAGCCGTACAAACACGATGTACTATCGCAAGTCCCAATCCTGTTCCCTCTTTTTTAGTAGAATAGAAAGGTTGATAAATATTTTTTAGAAGATGATGTTCAATTCCGGGACCAGTATCCTGCACATACATCTCTACAAGACCTGTTGATTCGTGCCAAGCCAATCGAAAGGTCAACTCTCCCCCATCTGTCCCCATCGCTTCGCAGGCATTCACAACTAAATTCAACAAAAGCTGCTTTATAAGTCCTTCATCTCCATTTACATAAATCATTGATTCATCCGATTCAATATTGACTTTAATACCGTTATGATACGATTTGTGATGGTATACTATCTCAAGAACTTCAGAAATTAAATGCAGCAGTTCAACTTTGTTATAAGAAGGTCTGTCAATTCGAGCATATATTAAAAATTCATTTAAAATATGAGTTAATCTATCAGACTCTTTAACAATAAGCGACATCAATTTTGCGTTTTCTTCAGAAACATCAAGTTCATCTTTTAAGACTTCAACAGAGCCTGAAATTGCTGCCAAGGGGTTTCGTATTTCATGAGCAATAGATGCCGCTAATTCACCAACAGCTGCTAATTGGTCAGAAATACGTACTTTCGATTCAAGTTTTTTTGCGTCAGTTAAATCAGTAAAAATTGCTATAACACCTCTGATTTGATTACCTTTTTCGGTTAAAACCGACGTAGATAATCCTACCGGTATAGATTCTTTTCTGTTGTTAATAACAGTTACTTCTTTTCTTGGATAGGCGATATGATTTTTTATCCCCTGCATAAGAATTTCGGCAAGTTCTGGCATCCGTTCAGAAAATACAGTAGTACATGCAACCCCTTTTATATTTTCTTCTTTGTAGTCGAGTATTTTTTCTGCTGCTTTATTGAAAAAAATTATTGTTCCACTTCTGTCAATAGACAGTAATCCTGAATTTAGATTTTTTAAAATATCATCTGTTTCAAGTTTTGCTTTTTGAAGTGCCGATGATGCCTCAGCAAGCTCTTGGTCTCTTTTGCGAAGACGTTCAGCAAGATAACCAGATATAAATGCAATGAGATAGAAGATGAGCATATGCATAAAAATTGGATAGAAAATTGAATCGCCGACCGCAAATATAGTTTGCAAGGCATGTATAGTAAAACGCGGCATAGCGTCAGTTCCAAATCCAAACCAGATAATAAGTGCATAGGCAACTGAAACTGTCGATGCCGTCAGCAATGTTCCTATTAAACGAAATACTAACGAAGCAGAAATAATCGTTAATATTAAAAGAACTGAAAACTGCGAATTGATATTACCTGTTGCATAAATGATACTTGATTCAATAACTATTTCCAGCACAAACTGACAAATAATTAAAAATAAAGTCAGATGCTGTAATTTATGACGATAGTCCGTTGCCAATAGAAGAGAAAAACTAAGTGTCGCAATTGAATACAACACAAATTGAAAATGCATAAAATTTGGATATCCCATCCATATACCGACAATAACACTCAAGATAATATATTGAGCTAAACGAAATGGGAGAAACCAGTTTTGAACTTTAAATTTGTTCATTTGAAAAAGAAGCGGTGCTTATTAGGCACCGCTTGCTGTAATATACTTTTTAGAATTATTTTAAATTTTTCCGATAATGTCAAACATTGGCAGATACATAGCAATCAAAATACCACCAATAATAACACCCATAAATACAATGATTATTGGTTCAATAACAGATGTCAACGCTGTGACAGCTTCATCTACTTCTTCGTCATAGAAATCAGCAATTTTATTCAGCATTTCATCTAAACCACCTGTTTTTTCACCGACAGAAATCATCTGAGTAACCATTGGCGGGAAAACTCCGGTCGCCTTGAGAGGGGCTGTTATCGTATCCCCCTCAGCAATAGAAAGAACAGATTGGTTAATAGCTTTTGCAATAACCAAGTTTCCTGCTGTTTTTGCAGTGATTTCTAACGCTTCAATAATCGAAACACCTGATGCCAACAGAGTCCCCAAAGTACGTGTAAATCTTGCAACAGAAGATTTTCTCACTAAGGTACCGATAACCGGCATAACCAACATAATTTTATCCCAAGTTAAGGCTCCTGCAGGTGTTTTTTTCCACCATATAAATGCAACCATCAAGCCAATACCACCAACTGTAAGATACAGGAAATTATCTTGTAAAAAATTTGATATTATCAATACAACTTTAGTAGGTCCCGGCAATTCTGCATTTAAACCGCCAAACATTTTGGCAAATACCGGTACAATAAAAGTTAACATACCGATAGTCACACCGGCTGCGACAAATACAATAACAGCCGGATAAATCATGGCACCTTTTACTTTACGTATCAATTGATCTGCTTTTTCACGATAGACGGCAAGTCTATTTAAAATAGCATCTAAGGCACCACCAACTTCACCGGCTTCAACCATATTGGTATATAGTGTATCAAAAATTTTGGGATGTCTTGCGAGAGCTTCTGATAAGGTCGCCCCCCCTTGGACACCATCTTTCACCTGTACAACAATTTTTGCTAATTCTTTATTCTCCATTTGAGTTGAGAGAATGTCCAGACACTGCACCATGGGCAGACCGGCACCAATCATAGTCGCAAACTGTCTTGTAAAACGAGAGACATCAAGTCTTGCAATTCCGGTACCGAATTTTATATCGATATTAGCAGCTTTTTTAGAAATTGATTTGACAAGAATTCTATTCTGTCTGAGAATCCGTTCCAATTCTGCTTTATTTTCAGCTTTTATTTCACCTGAAACAGCAGCTCCGGCAAGAGTCTTTCCTTTATATTCAAATACTGGCACAGCTTATTCCTTTCCTTTAACTTTCATTAGAAAGTGGGTGTTTTTTGATGTTTAGACATCATCTCACCCAATTCCTGTGCATTATGGCTATAATTCATTGCGTCATTTATAGTTATTTTATTTGTCGTATATAATTCAAATAAAGATTGATTCATCGTTTTCATACCGAACTTCTGACCACCCTGCAGCATGGAATAAATTTGGTGTACTTTATCATCACGTACTAACGCACGAATCGCAGGAGTAACTACCATAATTTCCATAGCCATTACACGACCACCACCGATTTTGGGAATCAAAGTTTGAGAAACAATAGCTTGTAAACTAAAAGAGAGTGATACTCGAATTTGAGATTGTTGATTTGACGGAAAAGCATCGACAATTCGGTTGATAGATTCTGCTGCTGAATTAGTATGCAAAGTCGCAAACGCCAAGTGACCTGTTTCAGCAATTGAAAGTGCCGATTCGATAGTTTCTAAATCACGCATCTCACCGATAAGAACTACATCGGGGTCCTCACGAAGTGCATATTTTAAAGCAGATGCAAACGAAGGTGTGTCAGAAAATACTTCACGCTGATTAATAATAGCTGTTTGATGTCTATGCAAATATTCGATAGGATCTTCAACAGTAATAATATGAACAGCACGTTCTTTATTAATTTTATCAATGATAGAGGCAAGAGTGGTAGATTTACCTGCACCTGTTGGACCGGTCACTAAGACTAATCCCCTTGGTAATTTTGAAAAATCAGATATAACTTTAGGGAGTCCGAGTTCTTCAAATGATTTCACTTCATACGGAATTTGTCTAATAGCAATAGCAAGGTTCCCTCGCTGCATAAACATATTACAACGGAAACGACTCATTTGTTCAATACCAAATGAGAAATCTAATTCTGAATTCTGTTCAAATTTTAATTTTTGTTTTTCATTCAACATTGAATAGCCAAGTTTTTTAGTCAGTTCTGATGTTAAAGAATCTAAATTTAATCGTTGTAATTTTCCGTCTACTCTTACAACAGGCGGAGTGCCTACGGTGAGGTGCAAATCAGACGCATCCATTTTAACCATAAGTTCCAGTAATTCACGTAAAGAAATCATACAAATATCTCCGGGTTGATTTTCATAAATATGTAAAATACATATTTCTATAGTAGTATCGGTAAAAAAGATGAATTCTTGAAAGAAAAATAGACGTTTTTTGTAAGGTAAGTAGTTGAAAGACAGTTGATTTAAAAAATATGATTTAAGAAGCGGCAGAAGTTGTGTTCAGGACTTCTTCAAGTGAAACATCGCCATTTTTCATCTTCTCAACAGCACACATTCTAAGAGAAAACATACCTTCGCTAAGAGCACATTTGCGAATTTCTGAGTCACTTGCTTTTTTGAGAATAAGATTTTCAATCTCGGTTGAAATAGGCATTACTTCATAAATACCGGTACGACCTGATCTGCCGGTATTATTACATTCACCGCACCCTTTTCCTTTAAAGGCTCGAATACCTTTAAGAACAGAATCAGGAACTTTCAGGCTTTTTACCTGCTCTTCGGTAAGATTTATCTCTTCTTTGCAGTTTTTACAAATCTTTTTCATCATTCTTTGAGCCATGATAAGTTTTGTTGCCGAAGCGACGAGATAAAAAGGTACATCCATATCAATCAAACGGTTAATAGATGAAGGGGCATCGTTGGTATGTAGAGTTGAAAAAACTAAGTGACCGGTTAAAGCGGCACGAATAGCAATCTCAGCAGTTTCGCCGTCTCGAATCTCACCGACCATGATTACATCGGGATCCTGACGAAGGAATGACCGAAGTGCTGCGGCAAATGTCATACCAATATTAGATTTCACTGCAACCTGATTAATACCGTCAAAGTTAAACTCGACAGGGTCTTCAGCGGTCATAATATTTATATCAATAGTATTTATCTGTTTTAATGCTGAGTACAAGGTTGTTGTTTTACCAGAACCGGTAGGACCTGTTACTAAAATAATACCATAGGGCAGGTGGATTTTATCTTCAAATTTTTTCAAATCTTCTTTTCTGAATCCAAGTATGGTCATATCAACCATGAGAGCCATCGGATCAAGAATACGCATAACAACTTTTTCACCAAAAATTGTTGGCAGAACAGAAACACGTAAATCAACGGTACGCCCGGAAATTTTAATTTTAATACGTCCATCCTGAGGCAATCGTCTTTCTGAAATATCAAGCTCCGACATAATCTTTATACGAGAAACAATTGCAGCACGATATTTAAAAGGTAAAGGTGCTTTTTCAGCAAGTTCCCCATCAGTACGGTATCTTACACGAATACGTTTTTCATACATTTCAAAATGAATATCAGAAGCTCCGGTACGTATCGCATCACCAATAATTGAGTCAACTAATTTAACAAGTGGTTTATCTTGAATTTGAGAAAGTAAATCCGATTCCGAGGGAGCATCTTCTTCAGAAACAACTTCTAAATCTGAATCAAGTTCCATCCCTTTTACAATTTCAGATAAAGCACCGGCGTCTACATAATATGCATCGATAGCTCTTTCGATAGCTTTTTCAGGCGAAATAACGGGTTGAACCGTACAGCCGGTAATAAATTTAATAGCATCTAAAACATAGATATTGTTTGGATCAGAAATTGCGACTAATAAATTTTTATTTAATTTAGTTATTGCAATAACTTTAAACTTACGGGCAATATCTAAAGGAATAAGTTTAACAACAGACGGGTTAAGTTCTATATCGTTAAGACGTAAAGTACCTATTTTAAGATTTTTCCCAACGAACTTTGCAATTTCATCCGGTGATGATATTGCTCCGATATTTACCAGAGCATCTTCAAAGTTTTCTTTATTCTTTGCAGCATACTCTTTTGCTTTCTCGGCTTGTTCAGTTGTTATTTTACCGGCTTGCACCAGCATAATGCTTAAATCAGATGCCATTACTCTTATTCTCTTTATTTATTTTACAAATTGCAGTCAAACTAATCCTGGAAGATATCATCAAGTTTGTCTTCTGCCTGTGAAGTAAAATCAGCGTCAATACCGGATGGTTCATCTCTGTCGGAGTTGTGAATATCAGTAAAAATGTTTTGAAGTTCTGCACTTGTCTCTTTTGCATACAGACGTACCATACCTATTGTTGTTCTGTCGTCAAAAATCACAACTAAAATTGACCTTTCACCAACGATGGACATGTGGATATGGTCTTTTTTCCCTTGGTGAAAAAGTACCGAGAATTCCGGTTCTCCAACAAGTTTAGCTATTTCTTTTGTCGAGGCAAATGACCCTGCCAACAATGCCGCTAAAGCAGTTGTGTCAAGAGAATGTGTAAACCCCTGTCGAGTGATCAGATGTCCATCCTTGTCAACCAAGAGAGCACATTTTGCTTCAGCTCCTTTTAACATCTTTGAAATTAACGCATCAATCTTGTTAATTTCTTCTTCATAAAAAATTGAATTATCATCAGTCATTTTGACCTCCGTGACGACTATTTTAAGCCGAACAATCTTTTAAAGAAACCACGTTTTTTCTCTTTACGAGTTTTTACTGACGGTGCCATTGATGGAGCATGCGGGACAGAATCAGTTAATGGTTTTTCTGAAGACAGTTCTTTATTATTAACTTGTTCAGTAGAAACACCGGTACACACTTGCTGCTGTGCATGAGATACTTCTGCGATAGGTTGTTTTATTTTTTGTGACATACTTCCCGGATATGGTCGGTACTGATCATCGGTGGCAGGTTTCGCAGGTGTTGTAACAGTAGAAACAGCCGCTTGAGGAGATTCCGCGGGTTGTGGCACTACTTGTTGAGCAGATGGCTGTATCTTAGGTTGTTCCGGTTCACTGAGTACGGTAGTAGCTTGTGGTTTTGGTTTTGCTGTGTCTTTTGCTTTATTCAAAACTAATTTTATAATACCTTTTAACGTGTCAAAGACACCGTTACCGACAGTAGCAGAAGCAACAAAAAACGGACGACCTTTTGGGTTAAGCTGCGGATTTAGCTGTTCGGGACTTGAAACTCCCGGCAGATCGCATTTATTATATTGAATAACAATCGGAAGATCATCAATATCGTATCCGTACTCGACAAGGTTTTCTTCCAAGTTAGAAAGAGATTCAATATTTTCATCCATTTTGTCAGGTTGACTATCCGCAACAAAGACGACTCCGTCAACACCCCGTAGAACTAACTTTCGAGTGGCGTTATAATAGACCTGTCCCGGGACAGTATAGAGTTGAAACTTTGCTGCAAAGCCATTTATGGAACCTATATTAATAGGCAGAAAATCAAAGTACAGTGTGCGGTCTGCTTCTGTGGCAAGCGATATCATTTTCCCGCGAGTGTTAGAAGGAACTTTAGAGTGTACATAGAGCAAGTTGGTAGTTTTGCCTGACAGTCCGGGACCGTAATAAACAATTTTACAGCACACTTCTCTTGATGCATAGTTTATTGAAACCATAGAAATATTCCTGTGTTAAGCATTCACTTTTAACTTACTGATTGCATTTTTAATTTCTAATCGAATCAATCCGATATTAACCGATTTTTCAGTTGTAACGACTAATATCCCTAAGCCGGCATCAGTAAAAAATAATTTACCTTCATCCGCTTCAATTGTAACTTGTTTGAGCGGTGTTGTATTTAATCGTTCCAAAGATTTTTGGATGTTTGCTGTTATTGACGCTGCTAAAGCACCAATTGTATCACCCTCAAATGATTCATTAAGATCTGCAGCTATAACAATGCCGTCATTCCCAACAACCATTGAGCCGGTAATACCCGTTGTTTTGTTCAGTTCATTTAATACATCATACATATATTCTCTCCGCGTTCCCAATAAGCTTTTCGCTATATCGTTCTGCTGTATAGATTCTTATCATTTCAAGAGCTTGGTTAATTCGGATATTAAGTACATCATCCATAGAACGTTCAGCTATAATAACCAAGGTATAATATTTTTCTGCAGCGATTACTAATCTTTGATTTTCAAATGTCAAATCAGTTTTTTCAGGCACATTAAGTTTCATTTTATGCAATGTTATTTTATTCTGTTCTATAATAGGCAGCACCAAAGGTGCAACATTTTCAGCTTCATACATTGCTCTTTGGTAACTTGACAACAAGAGACCTTCATTATCAACAACAGCTGCCATCAAAACTGCTCCATTTTCACCGATATAATTCACCGCTTTCAAAAAGCCGTCTTCATACTGCAATCTTGTTTGCTTTGATTTTTGTTTTGACTTGTGAGCATGAAAATCGGAATAATCTGTCATCACATGGGGCTGTTCTTTCTGATGAGTCTCAGCTGAAGCGACAAATGATGTTGTTCCAGTCATTGGAGTTCTTTCAGGTGTAGTTTCCTTCAATGGTTGAGGTTCTGATCTGTTCACTTCTTTTTGTCCTACAAATAACGGTTTTAAGATAAAGGGTGTCGCCAGTATATGTAAAACAACTGCCGGCCAAAAACTTACTGTTCCAAAACTTAGTGCTATCCCAACACTCATAGCATACATTGCCGCAATTAAAAGCCCTAAGACTGCCCCCATAAAATATCTTCCAACAACACATAATGCAGCACTTAATAAAAGTTTTGTTAAATTCGTCTCTTTGTTGAAAAAATAAACACAGAAGCCATAAAAGACAAATTCAATCATTGCAAAAGCAAAAGAGGCTTTCATCAATGATGATTTCATAATATCAGAACCTAACAGTATCGGGAATAAAATCATAGGTACAATCAATACTATCAATGAGTACAGAATCATCTGTCTTATAATACGTCCATCAATTTCCATAATGTATCCTCAAAACTATTTACCGGTACATCCCGAGTAAATTTTCAATTTTCATTCGTAAACTACCGAGATTTGATTTTTCTCCTGCAACAAACACAAACAGTCCAATATCAACCCGTTTCACATAATATGTATACTCTGCAGCTTCAATTAAAACTGTATTAAAATTTCCAAAAGAAGCTTCAACCAATTCCTGCGATAGAATTAAACTTAAATCACCTAAGGTCGCTCCGCAGAGTTCTAAATTTATACGAAGAGTCCAATTGGATTCTAATACCAGCCCTTCTTTATTGACAAGAAAAACACCGTCAACCCCTCTTATTTTAACACCCCGATCAATCACTTGTTGGGCATCAAGGGTAGTTTCTCTCTCCTTAACAGGAGTTTGAGTGAGAACCTCTGTTTTATCAAGTTCGCTATTAGTCGTCGTCATGACTGTTTTATCTTCATCAGAATGAACACCACCATAGTCCGAGCGAGCTAATGCTTTTTGTTCTTCCGGAATTTTTTGAGCAATATCCAAAAGTCTGTTTATTTGGGTATTATAAGGGTCAGTATGATGTAATTTTTTCAACAGTTTTACCGCAGACTGAAACTCTCCGCGATAAATATAAATCTCAGCAAGTAACAGCTCTATTGTGCGGCTTTTTCCGTCAATTTTGGCAGCTTTTTTGGCTTCAACCATAGCCCAGTCATAAAGCCCTCGGTCGAGATTGATTTTTGCCATCACAATATGAGCAGAACCATACGACGGATGAATTCTCAATCCGTTTTGACATATACGAAAGGCATTATCAAAATCACCTTTTTTTCGGTATGCGTCTGCTAAAGCTGCAAATATCTGTGAATTAGGATCAACGTCGAGAATTTTCCGACATTTTTCAATCCGCTCATCTATTTCAAAAGTACTAATCATCTCTTTTCTAACTATTTCCCAGTCAAAACTTTACAATTATCACATAATTCTTCAATGTATAAAGATATACCATATAAAAACTTATGTCAACTTTATAATACAGTTATTCCAAAGTCTTTTTTGTTTCAAAAACACCAAGCATAAATAATCCGATAGCCAGAAGTAGAAGAGCCGGAACAACAAAGCTCGGAAGGATAAATATTTCAAGATCATTAATTAAATTAGCTGCTTGAGAAATAATCAGCACTATAAATGCAGATAAAAAGATTTGCCAGCTTTTAAAAAGCAATCCGCCTTTTATCAAAGAAAGAATTTTGATACTTCCGACCAAACAGCCTATACCTACAAAAAAGACAATCGCACTCAACATTGTCGGAGGTTGAGTAATTACGGCAAAATTTGCAGCATGTGCGTCGGCACTGCTCAATAATACCAAACTTAGGATACTAATATTTTTCTTCATCTTACCCTCGTACCATTTTTATGACTTTATCTGCTCGCTTAATTGATTTATAAAAATTTTCATCTATCGCATAACGTTTTACAAGCTCTCTTTTAAATGCAATTGGTTCTGCTATTTCTTTTTTTACTTTACTGACCGCATGATGATACACTCCATCTCCAAGTAACTGAAAGACATATTCCAACTGCTCGGAAAGCATTGCTTCCAGACCGGACATAAGCTTGTGGTATCTGTTTTCTTTTGGAAGTGCGTGAACTGCTTCGATAAAATTCTCAACTTTTGGTGCTAACTCGGAATTTGGGTCAACACCGGGGAAATACCCAAAAACCGAATTCCTATATTGTGCAACAAAATTGCTAAAACGACTATTTTCCATTCCTAATATTGAATCAACAGAGTTCCGAATTCGGTAGAAACAATTATTGTAGAGTTTGAAAATAATACCAAGAACTATTTCTTCTTCGTTTATTTTAATCTCCTCTTCACCCTCTTTTTTTCCGGCAGATTCTATCAATTTATTGAGAATAAGTTTATACACCGACCGACAGGTTACAAATTCACCTAATGGAGAAATAGTAAGTAAATCCGTTAAAGTTCTTTCACCGTTTATTAGTGACAAAACCCTAAACTCTTCCATACTAAATCGGACTTCATCATTTTTTGTTTTAGGAGAAGTTGCCAAAGCTAAAAGGATATCATCAGGGGGAAGTACTTTTTGAATCTCAAGCCATTCATCAATACGTCGAGTCCCTTCCATGACAACATTCATCGTGTTGAGTTCAATCAAAAATGGTGCATTTTGGGGTGCTTTTCCTTCATGGAAATAAAAGTCGCCGTCTTGCCATGAAAACAGATTGTACACAATCTCTTCAATTTGGATTCTCAAACACTCGGCAATTTCTGTTTTATCAAAAAGATTCATATCTATAAGAGTTGTGCCAAGTTGACGACCGGTTTGTTTGTGAAGTTTAATAGCCCTATTCAGATCTTCTTTGGTTATTCGTCCACGATGTAAAAGCATATTTCCAAGCAAATCTTCAGAGGCATTTACAGAAGAGGCATAAATTATATTACCATTTTTAAAAGAAACTTCTTTTTGTCTGGTGGATGTTTTTAACTCCAACACACCGGTCTTTTTCCCGGTTGCCAAAAGCTGCAATATGTCCGGAAATGATACTGTTTTTAAATTACCCGCTAAACTCATATTGTGACCTCAAAATACATTAAAAGGTGTTTTTTCTTACTTCGGATATTTCTATATCTTTATCGGGGAAAATGGATTATTTCTTAATTAAAAAGAAGAAAAGAATCTTGCATTGACTGTTTAGTAGCTGATTTTGATGATATATTCTGATACTTTATTCAAATCAACGATGAGATCAGTCGATAATACAATATCTTTTTTGTCCAAAACACTTTTTGAGTGTGCAATTTTTGAACAGATAATCTTTTCATACCGTAAATCTTTTAAAACAAGAAAATCATTTCTTGAGATGTTCCAAGTTGAACCAAGTACCAATATTTGCTTATAGCCTCTTGAAAAAGTTTTGAGATGTACCGAGGAAATTTTATCGACAAATGTTATTTTATATCCGTGAAATATTACAGAAAAACCATCATCTTGTAACAGATACCCACTCTCGCCAATCGGCATAGTTCCCTTTTGAAGAATTATTAATTTGGTAGAAAGAAAATCTTTATCTGTATTATTGATTTGGTCCAAAAAACTGTGCTCATTTTTTTCTGTAATATACATTTCGCGTACATCATACGTTTTTGCAATACGCAGTAAATCATCAATTGCTGAAAAATCTGTGTTGAGAACAATAAGTTTATCTATTTTAAAAATATTCCATTGCTTTAGTTTAGGGATTATTATCTTTTCATCAATACGGTATGTCTTGCCTTGTATACTATTTACAATAATATCAACTTCTCTGTTTTTAGGCTGTACGATAGAAATATTCCCCCCCGGGATATTAAAACAAAGCAGGTCTAAGGAATTTGAACTTTCAAAAGCAGCAATTGCATGTTTGGCAGCGATAAGATTTACAAACAGCAACACAACAAACAGGAGTTTTCTCCGATTACTTTTTGAAAAAATCGCAAACGGAATCATAAATAAGATTACATACAACCCGCATACACCTGCGATTGTCCAATCATGAACTGATATTAGCGGCATTTTATCCGAACCAAAAATGTTTACAACATAAACTGTAAACTCAATAATAAGGTTTAAAAAAGAGCCGACAAACAGACCCAATAGCGGCAGGATAAAATCAGCAACAAGCAGAACTAATACACCTATCACCGCAACGGAGACTAGCGGTACAATAAACAGATTGGCTATCGGTGATAATAGTGGTATTTGTTTGAAATAAAGTCCTATCAACCCTATTGAAAACAGCTGTGCGGTTAAAGATACAAGAAACGGAAACAGAAGATACTTAAACCATTTTTTAAGGTTATATTTTTTGAATAATAAATTGAGTTTTGGAACAACTACAATCAATCCCCATGCTATTACAAAAGAAAGCTGAAAGCCTAAATCAAAAAGTTGGGACGGTTCATATATCAGAATCATGAAAGCAGCAACTGCTATAATATTTTTTAGCTCATAGCGTCTTTCTACTACCCCTGCCAGTAAAACCAACCCTGCCATAATACCTGCTCGTACCACCGAGGGGTCCCCATAAGATAAAAGAGAAAAAATAACAACAACTGCCATCAATATTAATGACCGTTTTTTTTTAGTCAGTAAAAATGGATTGATCAAAATACTAAAAAACGTGAGAACTAATATTACATTTGAACCTGAGACAGCAAGTAAATGCAAGGTTCCCGAATCTTTAAATCTTTTATATAGCTCGGGTGGAATATCACGAGTTTCACCTATAAGAAACCCCGATGCCAAAGCTGCCGACACCGGAGATAAGTTTCTCTTGAAACTCTCTTTAATTGCCTCTCTCAGTTTATCAATAAACGGGATGACAGAATATCTATTTGCTTTATCATGTAAAATATGTAATGGGGTTGTTTGAAAAACTACACCATTTATTTCTTTATATCTCAAAAACCGATTATAGTTAAATTCTTTGGAAAACCTCTCTCCCTCAACAGCATAAATTCTTCCCTTAAAAACAAGGTTATCTCCTCTCTGAAATGCTGTTGTCGGCATATTTATTTTTAAAAGAACTTTTCCCCGTACATAATTTATTTGTGAACCTTCTAAAGAGTCTACATCAACGGTCAGCTCGGTTCTCTCTAATTTTAGCTCAGGCCAGTCAGAAATTTTGCCATAAATAATATAGGTTGATTTACCGTCAATAAAATTGGATATATGATTACTCCCTGTTTCATAGTACAGCGAGGCAAAACGCAGTCCAACAAATGACAACAGTCCCAAACCTATACAAATAACAAGAAGATTCTCTCTATGAGATTTATAACAAAAGAGAGAGGCAACAACAAACAAAATGAGTGAAATGAAAAAATAAGATATCGCAATACGAAAAGAATCAGCAATAAGAATCCCGACAACAATAAAAATCAAAAGAAATAGTGCCGGCGATTTTTTAAACATTTTTATTATTTCCGTCTAAGTTTACGAAGCCAATCGGTAACGATTGGGACTCTCAAAATAGATGAAAATATCAGATACAACACAATTGCTGAGATAAGAGGAACAAACAATGCTTCAATTCTTATAAAAAACTTATTTGAACCGTTATAAAATTGGATTGGTATAAATCTCGTTACATAAAAAGCAAAAAATGATGCTGTTAATATTCTAAAAATCGATAAAAATAGTTTTCCAAAATGACAGTCAATACCTTTTTGAGATAGATAATATAAAAGGACAGCACAATTTGCGACCCCTGCAAGTGATGTTGCCGCTGCCAGTCCGGCAAAATTTAATATTTTTACAAGTGGATAATAAAGAGCGATATTTATGACAACAGCCGTAAGCGATGCTCTCATAGGGAGCTTTGAATCAGAGTGAGCATAAAAGAACGGCACAATTACCCGAACTGCAGCAAAGGCAATAAGTCCGTACGAGTAATGTAGCAATGCTAATGATGTATTCTGCACATCGGTTTCAGTAAATGCTCCCCATGCAAAAATGAGTTCGACAATCTCTTTGCCCATAAAAGCCAAAAACATTGCCGAGGGTATAACAACAAACATATTAAGGCTCAGAGTTTTTTCAAATATTTCGTTTAATTTTCCCTTCTCCCCTTTTGCTACTAATTCTGTAACTTTTGGCAAAGCAACTGTTCCCAAAGCGACGGCAAAAACTCCAAGCGGAAAATGCATAAGCCTATAGGAATAGCTCAAATATGAGATAGACCCTTCAATTAAAAATGATGCGACCAAAGTATTTATTAAAATATTTATTCTAGAAGCTGACAGTCCGATTATCATCGGTCCGAGCAGTCGGGTTATTTTTTTAAAATTCTCATCCAAAAAATCAATGGTCGGCTTGAACCGATAGCCGATTTTCAACAACAGTGGCAGCTGAATAACTAACTGCCCTACCCCGCCGACTAAGACACCTATTGCAAGTGAATATATCGGTTGCGGGAAAAATGAGTGAAATCCGACAACGGTGACAATAATTCCGAGATTAAATAAAGCCGGAGATAATGCCGGTATACCAAATTTTCCAAACGAGTTTAACATCCCCATAACAATTGCTGATAGAGATACCAAAAGCAGATAAACCATCATAATACGGGTTAAATTAACAGTTAGGTCAAATTTTTCAGGGGTTGCCACAAATCCATTGGCGAACATAAAAACCAAAACAGGAGCAGCAATTATACCGAGCAGCACAATCAATCCGACCACCAGTAAAAGAGCGGTAAAAACAATATCAGCAATTCTAAACGCTTCTTTGTCGGAGCTATTGACGATTTTTTCTTTAAATATCGGTATAAACGCCTGCGAGAGAGCACCTTCGGCAAACATATCCCGCAAGAGATTTGGGATACGGAAAGCTGTTACAAAAGCGTCAGTAGCCATCGACGCACCAAAAAAATACGCCATAACCTGTTCTCTCACAAGCCCTAATACACGGGAAAAGGCAGTTGAAGAGGCTACAACCGATGCCGAGCCTATAAATGAATTTTTCTTTTCTTTATTTATTGACAAATTTGTATTTCCGTGTATTTTAATGGACTGAAATATTTTAATAAAACCACTTGAAAGGGTTTAGTTTGCCACAACACAAATCTTGTAAGAAACGGATAAAAACTTCTGAAAAGGAACGTCTCCGCAACCGCGGCTACCGTACTTCTATTCGTAATGCTGTCCGCAATCTTCACAATGAAACGAACAAAGAGGAAGCAGCAAAACAATATAAAGAAGTTTCTATACTTTTTGACAAAGCTGCATCCTATGGTCTGCTTCACAAGAAAAACGCCGCTCGCAATAAATCTCGTTTGGCTAAATTCGTACAGACGCTCTCTTAGTTCCATTGTGACTTATACCTCAAGTTCAAACCGGGGTTATACAAATAAAAAAAAAGCTGCATTAGATTTCTAATGTAGCTTTTCTATTTTGAACTATCAACTATAATTTATCGGTTAAGTACGTATACTTTTCCCTCATAAGTCGAAGTCTTTTCAGTTTGTTCTCTAAGTAAAATCAATTCCCTCAAAAATACTTCTTTATCAATTATAGAATTATCAGCCATTAGAGTAGAAACAGGAAAATCAATATACAGGATTCTAATATCAGCACCTACTTTTAGGATATTCGGCGGGAACAATATATTTGTTTCTACTGCTTTAGCTAAATCATCTATACTGACTTTTGGAATTTCAACAGAAGTCTTAAAACGATGTATTTTCATAAGGCTGTCGGAAAGTGATTTTTGATGCCTAAGCATTTTATATCCCCCGTTTTTTTCAAAGTGTTCAAATAGCTTTAAAACAACAGGAGAACAGCCCTCACTATCTTTGGGGATTGATTGTATAATATATTTTTTCTCATCAAGATACATTGTAACGGCATCTTGAACTTCTAACTCAGATGCTGCCAGTTGACATGAAATTTGTCCTGAATTTAATGATAAAATTTCACCTAGATCATTTTCATTAAATGAATAGATTCCGATTGCCCCTTGTTGAATATGCACATGCTCTCTTTGAATAATCTGTACCGGTAATAATTTAATTCCGGCTTGCACAAGCGTATAATATTCAACCGACTCCTCTAAGAGCAAATATGTACTGTCTGATAAAGGTGTAACCAAAAAAGGATGCCGTATCTGGTTCATATCATCAATCTCAATCGGCTCGTTCGGATATGAATTCCACTCAAATGGGCAAATACTGTCAATCGGCAGAATTTTCATGGTTTTCATTATTTCTTTGTTCATATTAATTAGGAGTAAAAGCAACCAACGTGCCATATTATAAAGTGAATGCTATCTATTTACAGGATATAAAGATAGGAAATTATTAGTCTACTACCAGTTATGAGAAACTGCTGATTGTGAAGTTGAATTGTAATTTAGAATCAAAATATATGCATTATCTGTCATAGTGTTTGGTATTCTGTTTGTTACATATAAGCTATACCAAAATTGAGATACGTGATATATAAAGTTAAAATCAGAGAAATACGAGCAGAAGATAAAACGCTATAACTTAATCCCTTTTTGCAAAGGTTTAAATTCAATTTTTGAAAGTTCATCTTTGCTGACAGCTAAATCGACAATCTTATCTGTCGGAATTGAAGGGTAATCAGCCGTTGAACTAAGTGCCTGATTGTTTTGAGGTTTTACATACCCAACCTGAATTGACATTTTTTTCAAACACGAGTCCAGCATTTGTCTGTAGGTGGTACCTGCTTTCAGTAAGTTGGAATATGATGAAAAAGAAAAGACAAAACGTGGATTTGAAGAAAAGACATGTATCTTATTAATTTTTTCATCTTTTAATTTTGTTTGTAAGAATTCAAGTAACGAGAAAAAAGTTGAGAATTCCATACTAAGCATATCTCCCTCACCAATACACCTGAAAAGAATACCTAAGTTAGGTATAGAAAATGAAATCAGCCCGTTAGAGATACCCTGTTTTTGCAAGTAAAGGTCTTGGTCGGGATGCATAAATGACGCAATAAAACATTTTGTAATTTTTATTTGCTGAGTCATACGCATAAAGAGAGCAATCAGTATGCCAATATCTCTATACTTTAAAAGCATGCTTCTTTGGGCTTGTTGATAAACCTCTAAATTTGGAACATACTTCGACTCCGCTCAGTATGACAGATTGTAAGTTGTTGTCTTTCAAGTCACCCTGAGCGAAGTCGAAGGGTCTTGAAAGACAAACTAAACTATACCAACAAGCCCCTTTCAACAAGTTATCAGAAAAATTATGAGAGAGATGAAAAAAGCTGAATTAAACTACCACAATTAGTCGATTGATTTCATTATTTGTGCTTTGAGAGTATCATTTGCTTTGATATATTTAGCAGATGCTGAGGCATAGAGAGTACCGTTAACATCGATAAGCTCTCCTTCAGTGAAAAACAGTTTTCCACCTTTTTGGTTTATTAATTTACCGGTAAATTTTAATTTGGTACCAATACGTACCGGGAGTTTATATTTTATAGTCAGTTCGGCAGTAACAGCAAAAATATTTTCCGCCAGTAGTGCTTTTATCATAACTTCATCCAAAAGTGAAGCAATTACTCCCCCATGAAAAATCTCATGATATCCTTCAAAATTATCAGTAGCTAAAACATCAGTAAATGCTTTTTCACCATCGTAGAAAAATTTAGCCTGCAGCCCGCCAATATTTTTTTCACCACAGACAAAACAGTTTTTATAGCGAAGAACTTCTTTCATAGTACATAAAGAAATATAATTTTTAGATGCTGTCAACCTTTAACCAAAAAAAGTCCGACCTGACAAAGGTCGGACTTCATATAATTAAGTTATAATATTTTTAGTTAATAGCAATACAAACATCTTTTGTGTAACTCCAAACGACATTACCACTGCTTACAGTTATAGAAGCAGTACCGTCTGTAAATGTCATCGTAATATTCCAATTAGTTACAACTTGAGCAGCATCATCTTTAGTATACGTGACAGTAGCAGTCGCAGAGATAGTTCCACCATTTGGACACCCATGGTCCCAACCTGATGGTCCTTTATTTACCAATAAATTATTAACATCTGTCGAAAATTCAAATTGTCTTACAACAGTTGAGTCTACAGACACGAATTGATCATGAATAACTACATCATTACTACCATTGATTGATGCTTGATTGACACCTAAACCTCGATAATCAAACCCGGCATGTCCATCTACTTTCGTGTAAGAAACTGTTGTGTCAGCAACATCATAGCTCCAACGATGACGATACCACATGGAGTCTGCTCCGACTCCATTTTGAGACACTTCATCGTTGATATAAAATTGTACAGAATCTAAGACAGTAAAAGCAAAATCACTTCTTTGTTGAACAGCATTAACAACATACCATCCACCGACATACGCAATAGTAACTTGGTCGCTGTCGGAAAATACCGGTCCATAAAAATTAGGAATAATAATTCCGTCAGTTGAAATAGAGCTCAAAGAATTCATACCTGTTAAAACAAAATCTAAAGTTGAATCAACAATTGTTTCAACCTGATCTTGTACAACGACAAAATCCGGATTAGTTAAAGAACCAGTAATAGTTGTCGGACCGTCATCTGAACCACAACCGACAAACAATAAACTCATACTTGCCAGTAGAACAAAACCTAAAATTGTGAAGAACTTAGCAGAACGCATCATGCGTCTCCTTTCCTTTTCATTAACCGCCATTTGAGGTTTTGTTCAAAAAAACTATTGTAACAGATAAGCCATTATTGCTTTCTGAATATGCAGTCTATTCTCCGCTTCATCAAAAACTACTGATTGTGGTCCATCCATTACTTCGTCAGTAATTTCTTTACCTCTTTCAGCCGGTAAACAGTGCATCACAATTGCTTTTGAGTTGGCAACTTCCAACAGCGAGCTATTGAGTTGATATTTTTGTAATTTACCTTCTTTTTCTTCTTTTAAATGTTTCTGCCCCATAGAGGCCCAAACATCTGTATAAATTACATCGGCATCTGCACACGCTTCTTTAGGGTCTGAAGTAATAAGTATATTACTGTCTGAGTTAGACTTGGCTTTTTTGAGTATTTCAGCATCTGGCTGGCAGTCTTCGGCTGTTCCGATTCGAAAATCAATAGGAATTAAAGAGGCTAAATTAAGCCATGAATTGGTTATATTGTTACCATCCCCGACATACGCTACTTTATATTTCTCTTTTTTCTCCAAATGTTCTGTCATGGTAAAATAATCACCCAAAATTTGACAGGGATGGACTAAATCTGTCAGACCATTCACAATAGGAACCGAGGCATATTTCGCAAGTTTTTCGACATCAGACTGTTCAAAAGTGCGAATCATTATAAGTCCGACATACCGAGAAAGCACTTGAGCCGCATCGGCAACAGTTTCCCGTTGACCGAGTTTTATCTCTCCTCCGGTTACATATATTGGTGAACCGCCTAACTCGGAGATACCTACTTCAAAAGATATACGTGTTCTTAAAGATTCTTTTGCGAAAATGCAGGCAACTGATTTACCGGCAAGTGGTTTTGGTGAAATTTCACCTGATTTCATCTGTTTACACAGGCTAAATATTTCCTGAATTTCTGAAGCAGTAAAATCTGTTATCTGGCAGAGTGAACGAGGCAAGGTATCCTCCTTTATGTAAGTGGTTTTTCATTTCAAAATTCGTGTGAAATAAATCTATTTTAGACACATTGTCAAGTAGGAATATTTTTCAATTTCTTAAAGAAAATATTGTAAATTGATTCTTTTTTTATATTGCTTAACATAAGTCAAACCTTTAGGTATATAACTGCTTTTATTAACATTAATTAAAAAAACATACAAAAGAGAAACTTAAAAACCTTTTTAGAAAGTTAAACCATTAGGAGGTAAGACTTGAAAAAATTTCTAATTCTAACTATTACAGCATTGCTCATGTTTGGATTTGCATTTTCAGCCTTTGCTGAAACTGTCGTCGATGTCAGCGGGCAAGTTCGCTCACGAGGTGAAGCCAGCCGTACATCATTTGATGATAACTCTAGCCATGTACAAACTTTCAAATATTTACGTACCCGTTTAAATATAAAAGCAATCGTCGACAAAAATGCCACAGCATTTATTCAGTTTCAAGACAGCAGAATATTGGGTGAATCGGGACAGTCTTCCGGATTGAAAAGTACTGCCAATGTAGACCTTCACCAAGCATTTTTAAAATATAATCTCTGGACTAAAGAAAAATGGTCTGTTGGTGTATTGGGTGGTCGATTTGAATTTAACTGGGGGAATCAACGCTTACTCGGTGCTGTCGGCTGGAGCAATATTGGTCGTTCATGGGAAGGCGGAATGGCATGGTATGATGCTCAAAAATTCAACGTCACTTTTGCTTCCTTAAAAAAACGTGAAGATAACAGCACAGGTTATAACAGTGATTTTGATGTGTACGCCGTTACTGCCAAATTTAAAAACAGCAATCTTAACTTTTTGACTCTTTTTGAGGTTGATGCTGACACCATCGGTCTTGGTTCTAATGTAAAAATGCTAAACAGAGCAACCTTGGCTGCTTATTACAAAAAGAAATTAGAACAGATTGACATGGAGTTTAATCTGGCTTTCCAAGGAGGAACTCAAGCGGTATTACCTGAAGATTTTAATCCATTAACTGATATTATTACAAATGAACAGGATATTTCTGCGGTAATGTTTGCCGGTGAACTTGGCTATTCTTTTAAAGGTGAAAAAAACGGTCGGGTTGCTTTAGCTATTGATTATGCCTCAGGTGATGACGGCACAGATACAACCAAATTCAAAACATTTAATAACCTCTATTGGACCGGTCATAAATTTAACGGCTATATGGATTATTTCTTAAAAGGTGGTCCTAACGGTTTAGTAGATATCGCATTGCGCGGTAAATTTGATTTTACTCAAGGTTGGACTTTCTTGGCAGATTTACATCTCTTTAGTTCTGCTGAAAATTATGCATTAAGTCTCTATGATAATACCCCTACAAAAGATATCGGTTCAGAGCTTGACCTTGCTGTGAAAACATCCCGTGTTAAAGGTGTTGCCCTGAAATTAGGCGGTTCATTCTTTACTCCAAAAGATGATTTTGCTGCCTATAAACAACAGAATGATGCAGGATTTGATATCAATACTTTCAAAAACAAATCTTCATTCTGGGGTTATTTTCAAGCAATTGTAAATTTTTAATAAACATTGCTATTACAGACCTAAAAAGGCTGTCTTTTATGAAGACAGCTTTTTTTATTGACATTTCTGTGATAAATAACTCATATTTGACTAATGTCAAAGTTTTAATAAACTCAACAAACGATATTCAAGATATAACAAGTATAGCTTTATTGTTTAATTAATTTTTTTAAGAGGAGAAGTAAGGTATGAATGGGTTAAAAGTAATTTTCATTTTCGTTGCTGTCATCTTATTGGCATCAATGGTAACCGCGGAGCAGGGATATCGCTCTGTACCATCTACACTAACTGAAGAATCAGCCGCATGTTTAGAATGTCACGAAACAGAAATGCCAGCAATGGTCAAAGAATGGCGTTACAGCCGTCACTATGGCGCCAATGTAGGTTGTTATGAATGCCACGCAGCAGGACCTGATGATAAAGATGGTTTTGAGCATAACGGGTTTAACATTGCTATTATTGTTTCCCCAAAAGACTGCTCAAAATGTCATGAAACAGAGTTTAATGAATTCCAGAAATCACACCATGCGGAAGCCGGAAATATTTTAGGTTCTCTTGATAATGTCTTAGGTGAAGTTATTGAAGGTCCGATGGCTGCTGTTAATGGTTGTAAACAATGTCATGGTTCAAAAGTTGAAGTAAAAAGTGACGGTTCACTTACAGCAGAAACATGGCCAAACACCGGAATTGGCAGACTTAATCCTGACGGTTCCAAGGGTGCCTGCTCCGCTTGCCACTCACGACATTCATTTGATGCAGCACTAGCTCGACAACCTGAAAACTGCGGTAAATGTCACTTAGGACCGGATCATCCTCAAAAAGAAATATATGAAGAATCAAAGCATGGTATCGCTTTTTACGCTAACAAAGACCGTATGAACTTAAACAGTTCCTCATGGGTTGTAGGTATTGATTATTCAGCCGCTCCAACATGTGCAACATGTCACATGTCTGCAACAAGGGATTTACCTATAACGCATGACGTGGGTGACCGAATCAGCTGGACTCTCCGTCCTCCGGTATCCCAAAAAATTGACGCCACAGCAAAAGCAAAAGGTAAAGATGTTAAGCCTTGGGATAACCGTCGCAACGACATGAAAAATGTTTGTTCTGCGTGTCATACATCAAACTATGTTGATAATTTTTATACTCAATACGATGGTGCCGTTAATTTATACAATGATAAGTTTGGTAAACCGGCGACTGCTATTTATAAAAAAGTCCGCAGTTCTGGTTTGATTACCAATGACACCAATTTTGATGATGAACTTGAATGGACATATTTCTATCTCTGGCACCATGAGGGTCGACGTGCTAGAATGGGTGCTGCTATGTTTGCTCCCGATTATACACAGTGGCATGGATTCTTTGAAGTAGCCGAGCGTTTCTATATGTCATTTATTCCACAAGTACAGGAGATTTTAGAGCATGCCAAAACAGAAGGTAAGAATCTTACCGCTGTTGCTGAAGTAGAAGCATTGATAAAGAAAACTTTTGAAATGGATGAACATAAATGGTTCACCGGTCAAGAACCTGCTGATGTTAAAGCTGCTCGTAAAAAAGCTCAAGAAGAATTCAAAAAACGGTATATAAAATAACTCAGGATACCTTATGAACTCTATGAAAAAGCCCGCTTCCGGCGGGTTTTTTCTTGTGTAAATTATTAGGTTTCATTACCTTAGAATTGAATTCGTAACAAAAATGTATTCTGTACGTAAAAATAGTATGGAAATAAAGGCAAAAATGCATAATTCAGGTAAATTGATCGGCGGAATAATCCTAATTCTTATTGGATTACTACTCTTGGAAGACAGATTGGGGTTTGATTTTTTTAATCAAATTTTTCCTCTGATTCTCATTGGACTGGGTATTGCACATATGGTACGACGCAAAAATCAGGACATGAAATCTACTGCGGATTCTCACGCTTACAAATTCAAGCAAAAGATGAATGACTTTCAGAGTAAGGTCGATGATTTTGAGACAAATTTAGATGATAAAGTTAATGAATTTGAATCTAAAATTGATAATTTTGAACAAAAGGTCAATGAGAGTTTTAACAAAACAAATTTCTCGCAAAATTTTGAAGATACCGATTTTCATTCTAACAAATCACAAAAGAAAAGATATTCTAACGCCTCTCAAAAAAACGGCAAAGTAAAATATGAAAAAGCATTCGGAGATTTATTTATTAACTGTAAAGGTATTAACGTACAAAATGTCGTAGTATCTTCAGCTATTGGTGATATTGAAATGCAGATGAGAGATGCTATTTACGCCGACGGTCTTAATCGATTGATTATTTCTCATTTTATCGGAGATGTACTAATTTATATCCCAAAAGAAATGGCTGTTTTTGTTAACTGCAGTAATTTTATTGGCGATGTTGAGGCAGTTGGAAAACGTTCAACCGGATTTGGCAATAAAGTTGAATCATATTCTTCCGATTATGATTCTGCCTCTTGCAAACTGTATATCGCCTGCAGCAGTTTCATCGGCGATATTCGTATTATATCGGGATAGCCCTACAAATAATTAGATTGAGAATTGAGAGTAAAATCTTCATCATCTTCTTCTTCTTCATCTTTTCTATAGGGAAGAGTAATTATAAATTCAGTACCTACACCTACTTCAGAAATTACGTCAATAGTACCTTCATGTTTTTTGATTATATCATAAACAACACTCAAACCTAATCCAGTACCAACACCTACTTCTTTTGAGGTATAAAATGGATCATAAATTTGATTTATTTTATCTTTTGGTATCCCAATACCGTTATCTTTAATAGAAATAAAAACCTTTTCATTTTCAGACCATGTTTTAATTACAATCAGACCATTTGCTTTTATGGATTGACCTGCATTGACTAATAAGTTCATAATAACTTGATTAATTTTACCTCTAATACAAAAAACTTCTGGAATATCCTGTAAATCTTCTTGTACTTCACAGTGATACTTCAATTGATTATGCACAATATTTAAAGTACTTGCAATACCCTCATTAATATTTACAAACTCAAACTTATTATCTGTGCGAGCAAAACTTTTTAAATCAGCAACTATTTTTTTTACACGATCGGCACCTTCTAAGGACTCTGCAATAGCATCCCCAAAATCAGTCATCATTTCTTCTATCTCCTCAGCTCTTTCTTTGCTATTAATTTCAAGTTCTGAGAAAAATTTATTTAATTTCCAAATATATTTATTCATTGTATTTAAATTAGAATTGATATATCCCATTGGATTATTTATTTCATGTGCCACACCTGCAGCTAACTGTCCAATACTTGCAAGTTTTTCCGATTGTGATAATTGAGCTTCTAATTTTACATTTTTTTTCTGATTATCAACTCGCTTTGATATATCTCTAACTGAAACCAATAAAGCTTCATCTTCTTCAAGCAAAATCGGAGTTATATGCACTTCGACCGGAAATGTTTCTC
This sequence comes from uncultured candidate division Zixibacteria bacterium, assembly GCA_913009765.1. The sequence continues at coordinate 16,040 of CAJVYT010000003.1, read as the reverse complement.
CTGCCGATGTGATATGCCTTGATAGTATCTTAGCTTCCAATCCTTTAAAAGTCGTTATAAGTGTTTGGGTAAATTGTCTATGATATTTTTGAAAAATAAGCTCTTTAAAATCTTTCCCAAGCATTTGATCTTCGCTAAAGTGATATTTCTTTCTTGCTGACTTATTTACATCAATAATTTTATGCTTGTTACTTAATAAGAAAAACATATCAGTAGCAGATTCAAATATTCCTCTATATTTATTCTCTTTTCTCTTCAATAATTCCATTGACGGGTTCTTGATTTTTGTATATATAAGAGACCCAATAAAAACAATAAATAAACTTAATATTACAGCAAAGATTCCGGCAATGATATAAGGTTCCCTTATTTCTTTGATATCTATCTTCACCATCAACCCCAAATTCAAACCCGAAAACGGTCTATATGCTGCAAGTACTTTTTCTCCTCTATAATCTTTAGCTATGATAACGCCTGGCTCTCCATTTAAGGCTTTCATTACCGATTCAGCAAATAATTTGTTGTTTGCTAATTGTAAATCATAATTTGAGGATTTAAATCTATTTTGAAGCAATAACTCGATATTATTATCAAAGAAACGGACTAAAACAATTTCACCAGTTTTATCAAAAGAATGTGAATTCGCATAGATTTTGTTCAGATGTGTTACAATAAATTTTTCAACTTCTTTATCTGATAGTTTTTTTTTAAAAATTGACTGCTCATCTGATAAGCATTCAGCCAAAGATTCAATACGAAGAACTACGTTTTTCCCCATTTCATTTAATTCTGCCCCTTTATGTTCAAGATTAATATCATACAAACTGAAAATTATTAAAAAAAACATACTAATCAGTGATATAAATAAAATAATCATATATCGGCTAGGTTTAAAACTATTATTAGTTATCATTATTGTTCTCTTATAAGAATAATTTTAAAATTAATTCATCTAAATTTTCGACAAAATTTTATTTAACAAGCTGTTTTAATCCTACCTAAAAAATTACGGTCTATAGTATTATCGACTCATTTTGGAATCTCTGAATAAATTATGTTAAATAAATACTTATAACCATAATATCTCATTTCTCATGTTGTTCATCTTGTAGCTAAAAACATTGAATAATATTAAATTATTGCCGATTATTAATATATAATTTACTCAAAAGGTGAGAAAATTAATAAGATAATAGATATTATTGAGTTCAACTTTATGGAAGGTTAGCTACTGATGGATAAACAATCAATCTTATTAGTTGATGATGAAGTTAATGTCTTAAAATCGTTAAAAAGACTATTTATTGATACAGACTATAAAATTTACACAGCAGAATCTGCTGATGCAGGACTTCTTGTATTACAGGGAAAATCAATAAATTTGGTAATTTCCGATTATAAAATGCCTCATAAAAATGGTGTAGAATTTCTAAAAGAGGTGAAGGAAAAATTCCCGGATACTATTAGAATGATATTAAGTGGGTTTGCTGATGTTGCTGCTATTGTTGAATCTATCAATGAAGGAAATGTGTATAAATTTTTAGCAAAACCTTGGAACGATCAAGAATTACTTACTACGATACAAAGAGCACTCGAACATTTTAACCTTCAAATTTTAAATAATAAGTTAGTTGAAAATTTACAAAATACAAATAGCGAACTTTTGGCAATGACAGATAGTTTAGAAAAAACCGTTGCTGAACGGACATCTGAATTAGAAATCAAAAATAGAGCTTTAAAAATATCTCAATATATATTAAATCTGCTCCCAGTTGGTGTATTTGGTGTTGATTCTGACGGGATGGTTGTATATGTAAACGAAATTGCAAGCAGTTATCTTTCGAAAATTAAAATTAGCCTCAGTTCATCTATTAGTGGAAATGAGTCAATATTAGGGAAATTTCTAAATATTAAGTTAGAAACAGATAATCCTCAACAAGAAACGTGCGAAATAGAAAATAACATAAACGCTCTTATTACACCACTTTCAAATAATGCCGGTTTAATCGTAGTATTATACAATAACAATGGGAATATATCTTTGACAAACAATAAGCATCATATTGAGGTAGAAAATGTCTGAACAAATAAAACATAAAATTCTAATGTTAGATGATGAAGAGAGTATTCTCAAATCTCTATCCCGACTACTTAAAACAGAAGGATATGAACTCTTCACTTGTACATCAGGTAATGAAGCTTTGGAAATCCTTAAGAATCACGAAATTACAATTATTATTTCAGATCAAAGAATGCCTCAAATGACAGGTGTCGAATTCCTTCAAAAATCAATTGCTATATCACCGAAAAGTATCCGGATGCTTTTAACCGGTTATGCCGATACACAAGCAACTGCTGATGCTGTAAATAAAGGTGATATCAGATATTTCTTTAACAAACCTTGGGATGATCATATTTTACTGAGCAGAATTAAAGAATCAATTGAGTTGTATGACTCTTTAAGAGAAAAAAACAGACTCCAAAAAGTTATAGCGAAACAAAATCTAAAGCTTAAAGAATTCAATACATCGCTCAAAGATAAAGTTGACGAACAAACGAAAGAAATATCTCAACAAAACAAAGAATTAAACAGAAGTTTCATGGAGACGATTAAAGCGTTTTCATCATTTATAGATCTCAGACATAAAGAAGTAGGAAGTCATTCTCAAAGGGTGTCACTTTTAGTGAAAAAACTACTTACATGTTATGATTTAGAAAAAAAAGAATATCAAGACATCATTGTTGCTTCTTACTTACATGATATAGGGAAAATAACTCTATCTGATATTATTTTAAAGAAAAAACCTGAGACACTTACTATTTCAGAGAAAAAACAATTAAACAAACATCCTATTATCGGACAATCATGTGTATATAATATCAGCGGATTTGGAGAAATAGGAATAATAATTCGTAATCATCATGAAAATCATGATGGTACGGGTTTCCCCGATCGCTTAGTAAGCGACCAAATTCCTTTTGGATCAAAAATTATCAGAATATGTAATAAATTTGACCACTATGCTTTTTTAAATGGGTACCCTGATTTAAAAACTCTACAAAAAGCTACGGCTTCATTAGTTCAATATTCAGGTGCACTTTTTGATCCTGAAATTGTTAAAAAATTTATTGATGCTGATGTTGCCAAAACTCTCTATCATAACGAAGGAACTGATGTTCAGCATTTATCACCTGATGAACTCAGAGAAGGAATGGTTACCGCAGATGATATAAACACCCAAAATGGAATGTTCCTGCTTCCAAAAGGTGCCAAACTTTCAGTAGATATGATAAATAGAATTATAAAAATACATAAAGTGGACAGAGTAAATGGCGAAATCAAAGTTTTTAAAAAGATAGTCAATGAAAGGGAAACAAGTGCGACAATATAAAATTTTATTAGTAGATGATTCTCAAAGTACCCTGAATGCATTAAAAAGGGTATTCAAATCAGAAGACTATGAAGTTTTCACAGCTCTTTCAGCAAGAGATGCTCTATCAATGCTGCAAAATATCGATATAGATGTACTCATAACAGATGAAGGCATGCCGGAGGCAACAGGTTCTGATTTGTTATTGACAATTAATTCGCAATTTAAAGATTTAATAAAAATCATGTTAACCGGTACAACTGATATTGATGTTATTAAATCAGCTATTAACAGCGGTCATATTTACAAATTCTTTAATAAACCATGGGATGACAATGAGCTATTAATGTCCATAAAACAAGCACTTCAGAAAAAGGAATTAGAACGAGAAAATAAACAGCAAAATGATACTTCTAAAAAACAAGAAAAACCTCTTCAAAAGCTAAAAAAACAGCATCCTGGAATAGCAGAACGAAATGTTGATTCAAATGGATGTATTATAATAAATGAGTGAATTATGACAGATAATAATATCAATCAGGATTCTAAAATAAATATGGTATCTAAAAGATTGGCAATGATTATACATTACGAAGAGATACAACGCTTGTCAAAAGTAATTCAAGAAATCATAGAAGAAGAGAATTCTCAAGACAATACCGTTGAGGGCTAGCTCATGGCAGATGTGCAAGAATATATTAATAAAGGGATTGAACTTCCAGCCGCACCTACTATTATCACACAACTTACATCATTATTAAATAATGAAGAGGTCAGTAGTCATGAACTTGCATTGGTAGCTCAAACAGACCAAGCATTTACAGCAAAAATATTAAAATTGGTAAACTCCCCTTTTTATGGATTCTCAAGAGAAGTTTCATCTGTTGAAGAAGCAATCACAATGATAGGTCTTGAAGCAGTACATCAATTATTACTTACTATGTCATTTCTTAATATGTTTAAGGCTGATAAAAATATTTTTAATATCAATGAATTCTGGCTGCATTCTTTGAGTGTTGGCATTATTGCCAAAGAACTCTTAAAAAACGAATCAAAAGAAAATAAGAATGCCGCATATTTAAGTGGCATCCTTCATGATGTAGGGAGACTAATCTATTATCAGGTTGATCAAAAAAAATATGTTGCATTTTATGATAAGGGTAATTCTGTTATAGATTTGGAAAAAGAATCAAAATGGTTTCAATTAAATCATCAACAAATAGGTTCTTTACTTGGGGAAAAATGGAATTTCCCCGATATTATAGTTAGTACAATCAAATATCACCATTCACCAGAAGATTACAAAGGCGATAATATTATATTGGCACATGCTGTTCATATAAGTGATATAATTTCACACGGACTTGATATTGGCAACAGCGGTATTACCTATGTGACTAAATTCTCAAAAATATCATGGGATGCTCTTCAATTAACTGACGAAAAAGTTAAAGAAGCTGTTAAAAATTCAATCTCTGAAATCAAATATACAAAAAAAATAATTTTTGAATAAACTCAACGAAAATAAAAGGGGAATACTAATGAACTGAGCGAGCCTGTAAGTAATTTTGTGTAATTAACTGTTTACACATAATTCAGAACACCGCTTATTTTATTGATATTCAACTACTTAGCCCTACAAAATATACTTACTTAAATCTTCATCTTCTATAATTTCAGCAAGTTGTTTTTCTACCATCTTGGCTGTAATCTTCGCTTTTTTCTTTCTTACCGGCGGAGCAAATAATAAATCTTCAAGCAAAGTAGTCATAATAGTATGCAGCCGTCTTGCACCAATATTTTCAGTATTTTTATTTACCTGCTCGGCATAAAATGCAATCTTTTTTATCGCATCAGGAGCAAACTCCAAGGTTACTTTCTCAGTTGCCATAAGTGCTTGATATTGCTTCACCAATGATGCTTCCGGTTCGGTCAGAATTCGTTCTAAATCTTTTTCGTCAAGAGAATCAAGTTCAACTCTGATTGGAAATCTTCCCTGAAGTTCAGGTATTAAATCAGATGGTGAAGAAGTATGAAAAGCACCGGCAGCAATAAACAGAATATGGTCGGTGTGTACCATACCATATTTAGTAGAGACAGAACAGCCCTCAACTATCGGTAAGATATCACGCTGGACACCCTCACGGCTTACATCAGGACCTGTTTTGGATGCATCGCCTACGATTTTATCAATCTCATCAATAAAGACAATACCGGACTCCTGCATGCGGTACATCGCCTCGGAAATAACATCATCCATATTAATTAATTTCTGCAGTTCTTCATTAAAAAGAATTTTCCGAGCTTCTTTAACAGTTACTTTTCTCAGTTTAGTTTTTTTAGGCATAATTTCTGAGAACATTTCTTGGAAATTCACACCAAGTTCTTCCATCCCCATCGGGGAAAATATCTCAACAACGGGACTTTGATTTTGAGTAGTGCTGATTTCTATCTCTCTCTTTTCGAGTTTTCCATCTTCAAGCTGTTTTCTAAATTTTTCTCTTGTACGGGCAAATGATTCCGGTAATTTCCCTAAATCTTTGTCATCTTTTTTGGGTTGTTTCATCGGAGTTGGCATTAACAATAAATCAAGCAGTCGTTCTTGAGTATTTGTTTTTGCTATTTTCCCTTTTTCATCAGACATCTCTTTTTTTACCATATTGACAGAAATGTCTGTTAAGTCTCGTATCATTGCTTCAACATCCCGTCCGACATAACCGACTTCAGTAAATTTGGATGCTTCCACTTTTACAAAAGGTGCTGCAGCTAAACCAGCAAGCCGTCTGGCTATTTCTGTTTTCCCAACCCCGGTAGGACCCATCATGATAATATTGTTCGGCATAATTTCTTTGCGGATATTCTCCGGTGCATTTTGCCGTCTCCATCTGTTTCGTAAAGCAATCGCTACCGATTTTTTAGCATCTTCTTGTCCTATAATATATTTATCCAAGTGGGCAACTATCTCTTTAGGCATCAAATAATTTTTATTCATTTAAGACTTTCCACAGTTATGTTATTGTTTGTGTAAATACAAATACCGGCGGCAACTTCAAGTGCGGTTTTAGCAATTTTCTCAGCAGTCATTTTTGGATTGGCAATAATCAATGCTCTGGCAGCAGCAAGGGCAAACTCTCCGCCCGAACCGATACCGATTATGCCGTCATCCGGTTCTATCACATCGCCGGTTCCGCTAACCAATAAGATATGTTTTCCGTCAGTGACTCCGATAACAGCCTCGAGTTTTTGAAGAGACCTGTCAGTACGCCATTCTTTGGCAAGTTCAACCGCTGCTTTGGGAAGGTTCCCCTCAAACGCTTCAATTTTTTTTTCAAGCAGTTCATACAATGCCAATGCGTCGGCAGCAGTTCCGGCAAACCCTGTGAGAATTTTACCGTCGTACATCGTACGGATTTTTTTGGCAGTTGATTTTAAAACTGTCTCACCATAGGTTACCTGCCCATCACCGGCAAAAGCAGCTTTCCCTTTATGTATCAAACCAACAATTGTCGTTGCTTTGGTTGTTTTCATTAAAACCTCATTATTTTTTCACACCCGAACGGGGATGTGCTTGGTTATACACTTTTTTCATTGCCTCAGCTGTTACGTGGGTATATTTTTGCGTAGTTGAAAGTGAGGCGTGTCCTAATATTTCTTTTATCAAAAGTAAATCCGCACCGTTTTCTAAAAGATGCGTTGCAAATGAATGTCTGAGCGTGTGGGGAGTAAAATCCATTCCTTCTTTTTGGGCAAACTTTTTTACAATTCTATTTACAGAACGAACAGTTAGTGGTTTACCAAATTTATTTAAAAGAAGATATGGCGACTTTGTCATTTTTTTTTCAAGATATTCTTCCCTGATTGACAAATAATTGACCAACTCTTCAAAAGATTTTTCCCCAGTGGGAACTACCCGAACTTTATTACCTTTACCTAACACAGTAATTGTGTGTACGGAAAAGTCAATATCTGTAAGTTTAATATTGGCAAGTTCTTCTCGTCGCATACCGGTAGCATATAATAAAGAGACCATAATATAATCACGATGAAAATAATATTTCTCGGATTGTTTAAATTTTTTATCAGTATCAAACAGTTTATGAATCTCCCCCATCGGGATAAAGTCAGGAATTTTAGAACTGAATTTCATCTTGGGAAGTTTAAAAAGATATTCTTGATACGCATCTGAACGAGAGAGAAATTGCTGAAATGATGACAGCACCGATAAAAACCGAGCAAGTGAACGGTTTGAAATTTTTACTTCTATACGCTCATGCAGATACAGTCTCAAATACAATGGGTCGTTTTTTTTACCGTTAGGCAATTCAGTATGTTTCTTTTTCAAAAACTGCACCCAAGGAGCAAGGTCTCTGGTGTATGCTGTAATAGTATTCACAGAATATGACTTCTGTTCTTTTATGTCTTTAATAAACCTTTCAAACAATTTTTCTATCATAGATATAACATATTTAAAACAAAGTTTTTAATCAATAAATTTAGAAATAAAAAAACCGAGCATACACCCGGTTTTAATATCTATTTTGAAGATACAGCCTCTTCAGCCTGCGGGGGTGTCATCTCATGCTTACATTCGGGACAGCGATAGAATTCACCTTTTGCTTTTGTAATTTTTAATACCATAAACGGATGTTTACATGCCGGACATACTTGCTTGACAGGCATATCCCAACTTGCGAAATCACATTTTGGATATTTTGAACAGCCATAGAATAGCCTTCGTCCTTTGGTCTGTTTTTCTACCAATTCACCGGTACAGCCCTCTTTGGGACATTTAATACCAAGTGTAACAGGTTTTGTGTTTTTGCAGTCAGGGTACCCTGAACAGGCTAAAAACCTGCCGAATCGACCGGTTTTAATTACCATGTCAGATCCACATTTTTCACATTTTTGGTCTGTTTTGGAACGGGCTTCTTCTTCCGGTAACGGTTTTGTTGATTTACATTCAGGATACGATGAACACGCCAAGAAACGACCATTACGACCCCATTTGATAATCATATAAGAACCGCATTTTTCACATTTTTGGTCAGTCTTCTCTTCCATTGATGCTTTGATTTCTTTTTCTTTTCCTTTTAACCCGTCAATTGTCTTTATAAAAGGAGTATAAAAATCACTTAAAACTTTTTTCCACTCATCAGTACCGTCTTCAATTAAATCAAGGTCTTTTTCCATTTCGGCAGTGAATTTTACATTGATAATATTTGGGAAATTCTCCACCAAAATTTTACTGACTGTGGTACCAAGTTCTGTCGGATGTAACCGCCGTTCATTTATTTCAACATATTTACGGTCTTTTAAGGTCGAAATAATAGAAGCATAAGTTGATGGTCGTCCAATCCCCTCCGCTTCAAGTTCTTTCACAAGCATAGCTTCTGAAAAACGTGCGGGGGGTTTGGTGAACGACTGGGTCTTATCTAATTTTTTTAAGTCTAATTTTTGGTCTTTTGTCAGTTTTGGAAGTTTGGAAACATCATCACCATTTGCGGTTTCATCTTCCTCTTTTTCGACATGATACACTTTGAGAAAACCGTCAAATGTAATTTTTTGCGAGGATACCCTGAAAAGATAATCCCCTGCTTCAATAGCCACCGATGTAATTTTATATTTTGCCGGATTCATTTGTGAGGCAACAAAACGATTCCAAATCAACGTATATAGTTTAAGCTGACGAGGTGTCAGTTTTTTCTTTAATGCATCAGGAGAATGTTCTATATATGACGGACGGATAGCTTCATGAGCATCTTGAGCGGATTTTTTCTTACCATAAAGAATTGGCTTGTTCGGAAGATACTCAGCACCAAATTCATAATTGATATAATTCCGTACATTTGACATAGCTTCATTTGAAATACGGGTTGAGTCAGTACGCATGTAGGTAATTAAACCAACCTGCCCTTCGCTGCCTAATTCAATACCTTCATAAAGCTGCTGAGCAATCGACATGGTTACTTTGGCAGTAAAACCAAATTTTTTGGCAGCTTCCTGCTGAAGCGTAGAAGTAATAAACGGTGCTGTTGATTTTTTTGTTTTTGTGGATTCTTTAATTTCAGAAACAATAAAATTTTCTTTTTTTATTGCGGTAATATGTTTTTTTACATCTGCTTCTGATTTGATAAAAGTTTTTGTAGCACCTTTTTCATTTGGACTTGCAAGTGACTTATTTTTAATTCGTACAAGTTTTGCTACAAATTTTTCATTTTTTTCTGTTTCAAGATTTGCAGCAATCTGCCAATATTCCTGCGACTTAAATGCCAACACCGCTGCTTCTCTTTCACAAATAAGACGGAGTGCAACTGATTGTACTCTACCGGCTGAAAGATTACGGGCGACTGTTTTCCATAGAAATGGGGAAACTTTATAACCTACAATACGGTCGAGAACTCTTCGTGCCTGCTGGGAGTTAACCAAATTCATATTAATTGTACGTGGATTATTTATAGCTTCTGTTACCGCTGATTTTGTGATTTCATTAAATGTCACCCGCACAATCTCTGCCTTGGTACCTTTAATAGCAGTGGCAACATGCCACGCTATGGCTTCCCCTTCTCGATCGGGATCGGGTGCCAGAAACACTTTATCAGCTTTTTTGGCTGCCTTTTTTAATTCAGCGAGAATCTTTTCTTTACCTTTAATAGTTGTATAATCTATTTTAAAATCATTATCAGGGTCAACCCCGAGTTTGGATTTTGGCAAATCCATTAAATGTCCAATAGTCGCTTTAATATCAAAATCTTTACCCAAAAAGCGAGCAAGAGTTTTTGTCTTTGCTGGGGACTCAACAATAAGAAGATTTTTTGCCATACTTTTCCTTATAATTCTTCGCAGATAAATCTACTCGTTGTGTTATATTGAATCAGGGCGAGTGAACTTCACTTTACCTGCTAATAAATCCCGTAAAGCACACATTGTCATCTTACGTGATTCAATCTCTAAATCCGGGTTCTCTTCCATCTTTTCTAATGTTTTCAAGCGAACATTATTAAGATAACGAGCCTGTTTTGACGCTATAATAATAGCTTCATAACGGTTTAATCCAAAATTTTCAAACTCTTCAATCGAAAGGGAATGCATAATGCCTCCAATATTTTATTTTTTTTAACGCCTATTTTCTTAATTTGTTCCACACTCATTGGGCAGATTCAACGCTGTGATTCTGTATTATTGCTAATACTTCTTCCACAGCAGTCTTTAGTTCATTGTTTACAACAGTATGGTCAAACATTTTATGTAATTTCATCTCTTCTTTGGCATTTTCAAACCTCACTGCCAATTGTTCTTCTGTTTCGGTACCTCTCTGAATCAATCTTTTCTGAAGTTCCTCTTCCGACGGTGGGAGAATAAAAATAGTGACCGCTTCTGGATATTCAGCTTTTAATCTCTCAGCCCCCTGCACGTCAACATCCAAAAGCATGACTCCGCCATTTTTCAATACTGCTTCCAAAGGTTCACGAGGAGTTCCATAATTATATAAATGAACTTTAAAATGTTCAGCATAATAATTAGCTGCTATTTTTTTTTCGAATTCATCTTCTGTAATAAAATTATACTCTCGTCCGTCTTTTTCACCTTGTCTCATCTGACGAGTTGTATCAGAAATTGAAAATTGCCATCCTTCTTTCACTCGTAAATCAGACAATAGTTCTCGGCAGATAGATGTTTTGCCGCCTCCTGAAGGTGATGATATAATAACAATTTTTCCTTTAATATCATTCATCCCTTATTCAATATTCTGAACTTGTTCGCGCAGTTTTTCTATCTCTTCCTTCATTTGAATAGTGGTTGACGAGATAGAAATATCAGAACATTTTGAGGCTATGGTATTTACTTCACGATTAAGCTCTTGCAGTATAAAATTCAGTTTTTTACCGATCGGATTTTTTTCTTCTAAAGCTGCTTTGTATTGCTTCAAATGCGAATAAATACGGATACACTCTTCGGCTATATCAGTACGTTCGGCTAAAATTGCTATCTCTTCTTCAATGCGAACTGAATATTCATTAGAGTTGTTTAAAATATCTTTGAGTTTTTCGGTTATTTTATCACGTCGTTTAGTTACACACTCAACGGAGAGTTTCTCGACCTCTTTTGTACTTGTTAAAAGAGCTTTGAGTCGTTTCTTCATGTCTTTTTTTATTTCATCACCCTCTTTTTTCCGCATCACCATTAATTCTGTTAATGCTTTCCGAAGGGTTTTTTCTAAAGAAACCCATAATGCTTTTTCATCAAATGATACCGTTTCCGGCTTGGTTACTTCGGGAATCAAAAGAAGATCGTGAATTGTAATTTCTTCTTTGATTTTTAATTCTTTTTTTAACTTTGACAAGTCAGAAAATATAATCTTTGAAAGTTTTTTATTTATATAACTATTTGAAAAACTTTCAATATTATCTTCAAAACTTATAAACAGATTTACTTTACCCCTGTTTAACATTTTTGCGATAACTTCTTTAATTTTGGGGTCAAATCCAAAAAATGATCTTGGAGCTCTTGGAGTTATTTCAAGATATCTGTTGTTCACAGAAGATATTTCAACTCTGATTTTACCTAATTTTGTTTTTACTTCAGCTTTGCCAAATCCGGTCATCGAATTCATATATTTATATCCTCAATTAATAGGCTGAAAAATAGAAATAAACAGCGGTTTGTCAACAAATTATTCGGTTTTGAGCAATTTAACCTTTGATTTACGGTAAATACGTGATTTTTGGGGGTTTATCATCATCCCATAAGGAGTTTTTTGATAAACAGGTGATATTATGTGTGTCATACGATGAGTACTATTTTGAATACGAAGAGCAGATAATTGAATGACTTTAATTTTGTCGATTAAATCGATATCGTACTGAAACGAATTATCTAAGATAAGTTCTGTTAAACCTAAAATTGTCATAAGCGGATTATTAATCTCATGTGCTAAAGTTTGTGATGTTACTTTAAGATGTTCTGATTGCTGCATACGGCGGTCAACTGATGTTGTTTGGTGAGAAAAAGTTTCTTGCGTTATAAGACTTTTAATAAGTTTGGGAACAACCACATAAAAGGTTTCATCCTTTTGGAGAATTTCTGTAACCCCTATCTCAAGTATTTTCTTTAAGAATTTTTCCGAATTATCATCAACAACAGCCACAATTGGTATTTCAGGTCGAGATAAATGTATCTGATGAACATTACAAAGCTCTTCTGGTACACCTGTTTTTATATCTACGACAAGAGCTCTCACCAACTCTGTTGACATGACCCTGATTGCTTCAAATTTTGATTGAACTGAAATAACATTACTACCGCTGAGACAAGACTGAATCTCTTTCGTGAGCAGCAGTTCGTGATACTTATTTTTGACAAAAATAAGAATGTTTATTTTTTTGAATTCCATAATTTTCCTAAAACAGTATTAGGTAATCTATATGTAATATCGGCACACAAAGAGCATTCTCAACGTCAGAGGCTAACTACCTATAAGACACGGCTTTAACGATGCTCTAAAAATGCTATTTGGGGACAAGAACAAAACAGGCTGATCTATCTGTTTCTTTATCGCCAATTTTGAGAATAGTTAGTTTTTTCATCACTGACTTATTTAAAAACAGATTAAACTGTTTTTCTGTTGGTTGAGATGGGTTATACGGTGAATTAACATGGTCGGCGATTAAATCAATAAGAGATTTTCTGTTATATTTTATCAGTGATTTAAAAATACCAAAATAACTTCCGTTTAATTGTTTCTCTGAAAAATATAATTTCATAGAAGGGTTATACCCTATAATATCACCTTCGGAATTTGTTAAAAAAGCCGGTATTTTTATTGACTCAAGAAACCCAATCGTAAATTTGATATCTACTGAATCTTCTACAGGTGTAAGATCATTTTGCAATGATAATATTTTTTCTACAACTGAGACAGCAAGTAAAAGCTGTCTAAATATTTTTTCAAGTTGAGAAATTTTATAATCTATGGGATAATTCATCCGTAACAAACAACTGACATCATTGGCAAGATGGAGAGACATGAGAAATTCATTTGGTGCTTTTTTGTATGTTTCAATAGCAGTACTAACATCTTTTTCATTGAGGAACGAATACACATTGCCGGATTCGGCATAATCAAAATGAATTTGACTTGTCTCTGTTAAGGTTCTCTCAATAATATTTTCCAAGTCAGATGTTTCTGATGTGGTCACTAACTCCAACTGATTTTCATTGACAAAATACATCGCACTGCTGTCAGCTTTGGAAAGATTATGAAAAAACTTTATGAGAAGATGAGTGTCTGATAATGTTTCAGCATCTAACGTTGAAACAATATCAAGCATCTCTTTTTCATCTACGCTGTACGATTGAATCGGTTGAGATATACTATTTTCACAATCAATTATAAGTTGAAAATTTACCGGATTGCCGGCGATAAAATTAAGGGTAGTTACAACTTTTAAACAAAACAGCTGATTCTCTTTATTGATAAAATTTAGAGTGGTCGTATCATAAAATGTTTCGTAATTATTTCTGACATTAAGGATAGTATCTAAGAGAGCTGCCGAGTTCTCATCTAAAAAATCATGGAGTGGTTTACCGAATAAATTTTCTTTGGATTCTTTAAGCAGTTGTTCTATTTGTTCGTCGATAAAAACAAATTTACCTTTGAGATCTATTTTGCACACCGCACAACGTGATAATCCTTGTTTTGTATGCGGCATTTTTTGTGACCTCGTTCATTCAATCTTTAAAACATTTTGATGAAACTGCTTTCCTCCTGATGTTACTACAATCAGATAAACACCATCGGCAACAACCGCACCTGATTGGTTGTCGCAATTCCATCTTGCTTCTATTCTAACTCTATCGGCATCAATGGAATAATTATTGAACGCTTCCCATATTTTTTCCCCTGAAATCGAATAAATTACCAACGATTCGAAATTTTCAGGATCATAAAAATAAATATTGGTAAAATCTGAACAAGGATTTGGACCAACAATCAAACTGCTGCTCAATAAATTCTGAAAAAGTATGATAAATTCTGTGGTATCAGCAAAATAACCAACATCCGCCGTCAGTCTGATATTTTGTATTGGTTTTGAACCGGCAGTTTGGGTAATTTCAATCAATGCTGTACCATCTTGATTATCAAAAAACGAAACCCCGGGAATTGTATCTAAAATAGATATGACAGGTACAATATCAGAACGTCCACCGGTTTCTATCAAAAATTGATGTGAATTATTATCAGGTACAGTAAATTTATTGGGAGTGATAAAATGAATAATATCGGCAGTTTTAACAGCATCAAACAAGCCATATCCAAAATCATTATTCGGGTTATCAAAACGGTCGCCCGAACGTTTGATTAGTTCTCTCAACTCATCGGCAGTAAGAGTCGAATCATGTTCTAATGCTAATGCTGCTCCCCCGGCTACCAAAGGTGCTGAAAATGAAGTACCACTTGCGTTTGCAGTAAATCCTCCGGTGTAATATGCTGTTACAACTGAAGTTCCCAATGTGACAATATCAGGTTTAATTCTTCCATCAGCTGTTGGACCCGGTGATGAAAAACTTGCCAAACTTGAGTCGGGATTAGTCGCTCCAACCGCGATAACAGAATCGCCGTCAGCGGGTGTTATGATATGATTCCATGTATTTCCTCGTTCATTCCCTGCGGAATTTACTACTAAAATATTTTTTGATGCGGCAAAATCAGCGGCTTGTGTTATACGCGGAATATCACCATCTAAATCTTCAAATGTATACCCGGCTGAATCCTGAAAAGTAATATATCCAAGTGATGAGCTGATAATATCAGCCCCCAAAATATCAGCCCACTGGGCGGCGGCAATCCAGTTATCTTCTTCCTGATATATTTCAACCCCTCCACATGATATTTCTGTTTTAGCCAAAAGAAATTCAGCATTATACGCAACCCCAATTAATGTATCAGCTACATATCCGCCAATAATTCCAAATGTTCTTGTACCATGGGAAGCCTGCGATAGGCTGCCAATGCAGTCATCTTGGGTTACATCTACAATATTATCGATAAAATTGTAAGTACTGACAATATTGGCAGAGTCAAAAGCATGGTGTGCTGTATTAAAACCGGTGTCGAACATAGCAATCCGTACACCCCTCCCTGATAATCCGGCGGTATGTAATTTATCCGCCTTGATATAGGTGTTCTGCAATTGTGAAAACCCATACGGAAGCGATAATGCTTTTTGTTGTATTGTTTTTAATTTGCCTAATTCTGTAGCTTGAAACTTATGCTGAGATTTGTACTTTTGAACGATATCAATTTCTTTCACAAAAGATAACGACTCTAGTGCTGACAATTTGCTGACAGGAAGATTCACCGTAACAGCATCAAACCAATATAAAACATGTCGAATCTCAGCACCTCTATTTTTGAGCGAATCAATGACTTGCTGAGAAAAAGTAGAATCGTGTTTATTAATTAGAAAATGAACCGCATCTACTTTTTTACGTCTTCGTATTGATTCTTCAGACAGTTTAATCGGTACTTTTTCTGTATTATCAAGCGTGAGCCAAAGCGAAAGAGTTGTATCCTTTGACGTGCTTATAGAAAAAATTGTTTTTTGTAACCTGTCAGTAGATTTCTTAGATCGTAAGAGCGTCGTGTAGGGAAAGAGGGTAGATCTCGGT
>CAJVYT010000002.1 GCA_913009765.1 uncultured candidate division Zixibacteria bacterium | reverse complement strand
CCAAGAGCCAGAAAATCAATTGTTCGTTGAGTTCCGGTTGCAACGTTTCCGAGCTCGAAGTTTCCCTTTTTAGTTGGATCAGTCCCATCAGTGTAATAGACGGATTCATCAAGAGATACAAGTGGAAAATCCTGTGTTGCAACTGGCCGGTTTGAGGCATCTCCAACCCATATGTAGTTCTGTGTCAAATCCGGTAGTTCGTTAACGCTCTGAAGCTGGCTGTGTGTATATTCCGCTGTAATTGCTCCCCAGACTTTATCTCCAGCTAACCATGCCTGAGTTGTGGTTCCGGAATCACTGTCTGTTATGTCGCTTCCTCTCTGACTGATTGAGAATGTCGTGGTTGCACTTCCATTGAGTTCGATGATCTCCCGATTAGTACAGCTTGCCGGACTTGAACAGGATGCGCTGAATACCAGAACCCGGAACTTTCCGCTTGCCGGAAAAGTATCCGAAAGGGAATTATAATTAATCGTCAGCGAGGTAGCACCGACTCCTCTATCAGTTGCGAGAGTTCCATATCCGAAATTGCTCATTTCCAGATTTGCCGCCCATGCGGGCATACACATTAATAAAATTAATATACTTGCCGATATGATTTTTTTCACTGAGTATCTCCTTTCAAGGTTTCTTTTTCATAGCCCCTGCAAAAGCAGTGATGCCGAATAATCCTGCAATCAGCAAAGCCAGATTCTGCGGTATATCGGGGAAATTTACAACCGTACCGGATTTAATCATATTGATACCGGATGGGAGCATATAGAATAAGCAGAGTATAGCCCCGAATGAACGTCCGAACGAGTATTTATCAACTTCCTTTTCTTTGAACGCCGAAAGGATATTTGTTTTGTCTGCAAATACTATCCCTACTATAATCCCCGCAATTACCGCAATTACTATCCATAATATTGTCATAGCTTCCTCCTTTTGTTTGATGTTATCAATTCATCATTCATAAGTATAACTGATTTATTTCATTAGTATTAAAACTTCTATCGGGATATGCTAAACTATCACCACCTATTCTTACGTTCTTATGCAATGCAAAATCATGATTACCTCCCTGTCCATCGCTCCCGATTTCAAATGTCGTACCTAAGACCATGTCAGCGGTATTGGCATTAGTTGTGCCCTTTGCCCCGTCTACGTATATATCCATGCCGAATGTAGATGATTGCCGCCATTTTATCTTATATGTCGTCCCAACTGTGAAGGATAACGCCTTAGTTGCGTCATACGTTGTTCCTGCTATCACCTTGCGAAATATGATATTCGTTCCGTCATGGATAATCCCCATGTAATTACCGGCATCTGAATAGGAGCCAAAGAGATAGACCGTACCATTTGTTGATAAGCCAGGCGTCCATTCCATAATCCCGGAAGTATTGTTGGTCATGAGATTGCCGGATACAGGATAGCTCATAACCACGGCATTTCTTGTTACAGCCGCTGAGGTCGTAAATATAGGAGAAGAAGGACGGGTCTGATTGAGTTCGACTTGACAGCCATCGACTACGATTGAGCCGGTTACGGCAGCGGATGCAGTAGCAAAGTCAGTGGATCTTGCAGGGATTATCATAAATCTCAAACTTGTATTACCACTTGAATTGTTTATTATATTAGCATCCCATCTCCACCAATCCCGTCCACCCCTGTGAACTAATGTAGCATGAGAAGAGCCACCGGACCAACTTGCGAATATATATAAAGCTCCTGTTTTAGTATTGAGAAAATATTGATCATTCTCAGTACTTCCCCCACTCAAATACAAATTAAATTCAGGAAACCTTGTTTCATCAGTATCTTTCAGAACATCAAAACTCATACTATGAGAATTAGAATCATTTGGAACAATTATGGATTGATATATGAGTTCAATTGCTGTCACACTATCATCCGTCAGCGTGCAGGCGGAATTTGCAACCCCATCAATTCCGATTTCGTTATAGACGGGACTTGCGTTTGTTGCCCACACCCCATTCGTCAAGTCCCTCGAATAGAGCAAAGAATTAGTCCTTGTGCCCTCGACAAGCAGACCCTTGAGAGTGCTGTCGGAGATAGGAGTAACGCCATCTGCCTGAGTGTTATACCATGAGCCGCCGGAATACCTCGCCCCTTCAAAACAGGGAGTTCCGGAAGGTATCTCTATAATATTCCCTTCATAGTCCGCCACCCATGCAGGTGTGGCACGGGTAAAGGAAGGTGAGCCTGAAGCCTCGTTTAAATCGTAATTGTTGGCATTAATCAGTGTAATCATAGCCGGATTCTCCTAATGTTTATTACTTACTCCTTTCGCTTTTTCAAAAGTTCTGTATGCACCCATACCCAGTAAAGTCAATACGAGCGGATATAACTGATTCATATCAAGCATGGGAGGTGTAATAACTTTGCCTTCCAGCTTGGCTATCCATTCAATCAGCGGGTTGATGATATAATTAAATGCCAATGCACAACCGCATATCCAGCCAATAAATGGCCGCCATCCGGCTATAAACAGACTATGACTCTGAGCCTCGATTTTGTTGATATCGGACTGTGCCTGGCTTGCTAATACTTCCGCCTGAGCCGCTATTTTCTCAAGCTCAGCGGCCTTGTCCGGATCTATGCCGGTTATGGCAGTCCTGATACCTTTTGCAAGACTTCCGATACCATCACCAATACCCTTGACAGTCTCACCTATTGCAGGCCCGAATATATTTGCAAGTAAACTCATATTAACTCCTTTCTATAATAGTATATTTTCCATTTGCATATGTCATAAACATTTGATCAGGTTTATTTAATCGTGGCAGTGATATATGAATCCATCTCTTTGTTCCTGCTCTTTCATTAATCGCCTGCCCATATATTAAATTTTTATCTATCCATTTCCAGATAATATCAAGTGAAACAACCGGAGAAGTAATGTCCGCCGCCTCACCTTTCAGATGCTGACTTGTGGTGCTGCCACCAATAGCTTTATTGACCTCATCACTTCTGAAACCTGATGTAACATCTATTGTCCCGAATTTATCCCGTATTGGTTGCAGAATATAAGTAGCAAGATATAATAATTTCTCCCTGCATGCCTCATCAGGATTGTTTAGCAACCCAGTATTGGTTCTTATAAGTTCTTCAAGCGTAAAATTCCTACTCAACTTCATTCCTTATCACCTTACCTTATCCTCTTCAAAACATTTCCTGCATATTTCCTGCTTTATTGATGGATAGCACATCCCGCCGTATTGACAGAAATTATGTCTCTTTAATCTGTCCAGTAACCAATCTTCAAACTCTTTGATATTCGGCACCTTCATGGAAATGCCTTTAAAAACAATAAAATCAATCCTGCCAGCGATATCATTATCGTTAACACGGTAAAAAGTGTTGTCTTATCTACCTTCTTATCAATATCCTTGCTGATTTGCATATCGGCCTGCATCCGTGCCTGCAATTCGTCAGTAACTCTTGTATGCACCTTGTCAATCTCTTCGCTGAATTTAACTGAAATTTCCTTGATTCCATCCTTGCTTTCCTTGATATCACGGGCGATATTAGATATCTGTGTAATAGTTTCACCCTTGAATTGCTGACGTTCCGCTCGTTCAGTCTGACAGTCCGCAAAGTATTCGCACTTTGTCTGCTTGATGTATGGTAACATTTCCGTCTGGATTAAGTTTTTGAATTCAGCATCGGTCATTTCTTCTTTTTCCTTTTAGGTTTATCAGTATGCACCTCACCGGCATAGCTCTTGTTATTCTTATAACAAACATGTATATACTTGTTTTTCTTCGGCTTAATCGTTCTGACTCTGCCACCTGATTTAACGCACTTATTAAAGGCTTTCGGCATTTTATTTACCTCTTTTCTTCAAAGATGGATACTTTTTATAAACAGCAGAACGTACTCTCCGTTTTTCAGAAGGTGTACCATTTCCCGAAACACGAGCCAAAGCGTTTCTGGCATGTGAGATATCCTCTATGGGATATTTTCTCTTCTCAGGAATAGCAAATGTTTTCTTTGATAATCTCTTTCTTTTTGCATAAGTAAGTTCAGCCATTATTACTTACCTCCTTTGAGTTTACGGAAATATTTACGTCTTAATTTCACCCTTGCCACAGGCAAATATCTTTTAAGTTCAGTAAGGGACATCTTATTAAGTAAATAATCCTGATCGTCTTCGGGCAACATTCCAAATGTGTTAATATCAGGAGCCCGTCTTGCCCTTTTGAATATCTGCTTTCTCATCCTGGGATTTATATATCCTTTTTGTACTCCTTCACGATATTTAGCTATAATTTCAGTCTTGTTTTTCTGTCTTATTAACTGTTTAAGTTCTCTCATGAATGTTCTTTTTTCCGCTGTCTTTACGCTTATAGTACCACCAAAACGTTTTGATGCAAGTTCATATATCTCACTTTGAATCGGGGATTGTGTAATATAAGATGGGGCAGGTACAAAGCCCATAAAAGGTGCTGCTGTAGATTTCCCGGTTATGCCCTTATGTCTTAAATATCCACTCAATGATATAGGTATCATGCCTTCAGTCCCCAAAAAGATAGCAACCTGTTTGGCCTGTTCTCTGATCGGGGCATGAGGGTCTCTTATCTCAGCACCATAGAAATTCTTATTTAATAGCATATCAAGTGTCAGACTTACAAGAGGATTGGTCTTGTGCCAGATATAAGTTGGAACACCTACAAGTAATCCTTTCTTGTTTACAGCTTCCGTAGATGCAAAGAACTCTTTCATCATTGTAGGCATTTGCAATCTTTCATCTGAACCATCAGGATTTTTATTGCCTGTTTTCGGATAATAATAATCCAGTATTAAAGATGGAGCCTTACCTGTATTGGCATAAGTTATCAAAGATCCTATTGTACCAAACAAGGCTGCATAAGTAACAGAATAATACATCCTGTCTGCAACAAATGTTTTATCCATCTTGCCTAATTTTGCAATTACTTTTGCAGCATCATTCATAGCCCCGCCAAATTCTCTGATAGTACCTAAATTCCATCCTAATGATAATGAACTGAATACGCCAATATCTTTTAATGTCTTATTCCAGAATAAATTATCATATATCAACTGCCCGAATCTGTTATCGATACTATCGGATAATTTGGCAAGTCTTATATCCTGTTCAATTCGTGTAAGGTCCGGATGAGTCTCAATATCTCTTTTTACCAATTCAAGATAATTATATACTTTCAATCTTGGCACATAATATTCCATAATAGGCTTCTGGATAGCTTCTGCAACAGCAGGAATAAGCCTGATAGTCCCGCCTATTATATTGTCGTGCCTGAACTCTTCCAGTGCCTTATCCCATTGTCCTTTAATGCCATAGAGCCATTGTCTGTCCATTTTGGGAGAGAATCCCCCCCTCTTCATTAAATCTATTGCCGCCGCTTGCTCAGGTGTTTCAGGTCCTTTATCCCATGCCCTGATAATATCACCACCCTTTTTCATAGCCAGAACAGGAGAAGATAATGCTTTGGCTAAACCTTTCACACCTGTCTTGATATCTCCCCTTGCGAAAGAACGAAGTCCCATATAACTACCGGAGGCTATACTCGAAACAGTTGTTTCTGATAGATGGAAAAGAGATAATCCGAGCTTTACGGCCACAATAAATGATTTAACAGCAGCCGCCGTTCTGAATATCTTTCCATACCATTTAGGATTAGACCAGAGAGAAGGAGACAAATAATTATTAAGAACTTTGGCCGCCTGATCAGGCATAATCCAATCACCTGCATGAACCATACCTTTTTCAGACCTGAAATAAACTCTCATGGCCGCATTATCTACTACAGACCAGCCCATAGGAGGCCGCCCTATACCTTTCTTGAATTTCAATAATCCTATATCCTTCATCTCATTCAAAAATTCATTCATCCTCGCATGTTGATAACTTGCCGTTTCACGCATCACAACAAGTTGCTCAGGATTATCGGTTTTTAATTTCAGTCCCGCATCAATCCCATCTTTTATAAACTCATGATATCTCTTTTTCATGAATCCCGGCTTGCCTAATTTTTTGGCATAGGCAGAGAAAAATTCAGCAGCTCTTTCGGGATTTTTCCAGATATGCGGGAAATAATTCTCTATATATCCCATCTTCTGATTATAGGTTTTATCCAGTTGATAAGTTTTCTCTAATCGTGCCCTGTATTCCTTTGCTATTCCAGACATTGTTTTAGCATATTCTTTGCCGAATAATCTCTCCATATCCTGTGCATTGATTTTGCCCATCTCCACATTATCCAGGAATGTATATATCCTGTCTTTCGGAACCTTATCCCACCATTTCTTACGGGCATCAATGGCATTTTGTGTCATTGATATGAAATGTTTAATATCTACATTAGCCTGTCTCAATTTGGCTTTTACTGCATCTTTTATCCTGTCAGGTTCAAGCCAGTTACGAGCATAAACGGCAATATCTCTTAATATCCCCTGCTTTCCCTTGAAGGGTTTCAAGAGGTCTCTTTCAACAAATGCTGATATGGCAGAGGCTCCAGGGACTACTTCACCATGCAGTGTTTCGGCTGTTGAAACAGGAAAGGATGGTAGTTTTTCAGTAGTTTTTTCGCCCTTCAATACCTTATCAATTTCAGGCTGCAATCTTTTATAATTGGCTTTTATTCCACCCCTTTTTTCCTTAGGTGCCTTGGCTATCTCTCTTAATACTTGATTACGGATAGTATCCTGCATCTCTTTGGGCGTAAGTCTGCCGGATGCCAGACCTTCTTTGATATGCGGGATTACTTCAGGTTTGCCTTCAGCAATTAGTTGACCGGCCTCTTTCCTTGTGATAGCATTAATCTTGCCGGATTCAGGAACGGGTTGAGGTTGTTCTCTTGATACAGTCCTTCTTTCCGGAATGACATTTTCAATAAGTTGTTTTTCAATAACAGTTTCCGGCCTGCCATTTTTCTTCATATTATCAATAGCTTTTATTATTTTGTCAGGAGTGCTATTGATGATTTCTGCAAGACCTGTAATTTGTTCAGGGCGTTTTTGCCTGATAGTATCTAATTTTTTGATTGCTTTATCAACAGGATTTATAATTGTCTTCATTATCTCTGAAGTAGCAGTCGGGGCAGGTTCCTTTGCAAGTTTTTTCTGTAATTTCTCCATATTCTTCTTTGTAGGATGAACTTCAGGTGTAGAAAGTTCTTTTGCATATTTTTCAGCAAAGACTTCAGGCCCTTTCTTCTCTACTTCATCTACGATCTGTTTAATTTCATCGGCTAATTGTGCTTTTTTAAGGCCTTTGGCTTTAACAAAATCTTTGAATTTCTTGCCGATATGAATACCAATCGGTATGCTTTCCGGATATTCATAAATACTTTGAAGTACATGCGGATTAATTCCTGGAATAAACTGTGTAATTATTCCTGCAAGAGCGGCCCCTGTATCTTTAGCACCTTGCCATAATCTACCTAAATAACTATCAGGCAATTTTTGATTCTTTTCCATTGCTATTTTTACATGTTGAGCAAGTTCAGGAAATAACGGATCAACAATTAAATCTTTTCCTATTAAAGCTCCTAATTGTGCTGCATAAGTCGGTAATGCCATCATTCCAATAAGCATATTTTTTGTAAATCCCGCCACTCCTTCTTCCGGTTTTGCTCTTTTAGGTAAAAATTCTCCATGTGCCGCACCCGAAAGTAATTTATAGCCAAATTCAGCTATATCCTTTGAAGAAACATGCTTTGGTTTTTTCTGTTCATATAATGCTGCTTGTTGTTTATGTAAAGCAACTGCATATTTATCAGCTTCAGCTACTGAATTAAATTTACCCAGATATTTGCCTGTTTTATGATATAAATCAATGGCTTGTTCAAGGGTTAAAAGTTGACCATTATCAGAAATAGTTGGTATAAGTATTTCTTTCCCATCTTCATTGAAAGAAATAGATCGTACTGTAGAGATAGAACCATCTTTATTTTTATGAATGGGGCGATTAAAAATATCTATATTCCCTCTTGATTTGAAAGAATTTAATTGAGGAGCAAATCCTCTTGTCTCCGTTCCCTGTAATTGCTGTACCGGAGGGAGAGTGGCACGCTGAGCTTCATATTGAGCCTGTTGTTTATTGACAAAATCTATTGCTGAAGGTTCCGGTGTTTCAGGTTGCGGATATGCCGGGGCAACAAAACTATTAAGAAATTCTTCTTTTGGAAGTTTATCGGCATAATATTTCTGATATAACCTATCTGATAAATCAGTATCAGATAATTTATCATACATAGGATATTTTTGCCTAAACTCAGTTATATTCATTGAGTTATTCCTTCTGGTCCTAAAATCCCTACTGGATCATTCGGATTAGTTGGATATATTGCTCCTTCTAATTGTTTTTGCACATCTTTTGGCAATTTCCTTACAAATATATTCTTCATATTTTCAAGTTTCTTGATATAAGTTTTTACTTCCTTTACGGCTTTATCATTAAATTGATATGTTGCATCAACTAAATCATTCTTGGCTTTCTGGATAGCACCTTCTATAGATTTGATTTTCGTCAAAGTTGCATCTACTTTTGGTTTATCACCCTTAACAACAGCCTCACCAACATATTTTATGAGTCTTCCCGTTTTGGCATCAAATAGACCCACTTGTGGCCCTTGTGGAGTTTGCACTGTTTTACTGAAAGTCTTGCCGACTTGTTCTGCCGGAGTTTGTAATTTTTTCAGATGACCAGTATAAACACTCAGGGAATTATTATAATCCGTTCTGGTAGCATTTATTTGTGCATCTAAGGTTTGTATCTTCTTATCAGCAGGTGATACACCTTTATTTATTAACTGCTGTTTCTGCATGACAAGATTATCAAATGTCTGCTTCTTATTCATAATAGTCGGCTCCATATATCTTTTAAACAATGCCGGAGTTTTTTCTATCATACTCATGAAATTCAATAATTTGCCCCGTTGACCTATTCCTTTGTCATCAATAACTCCCATAGATTTCATATCATTCAATGCCTGATTTCTGACATTTTGAGGCAACTGTAAGAACGTCGGATCGGTGGTAACATCATAAGGTTTCTGAAGTTCCTCGTTTTGCCGCTTTAAGTCATTCAACTTGATTTTGGCTATATCCTGATTTATCAATGCTGATTTTTCATTAACAGCCTGTGTCCGTTCTGAATTTGCCTGTCTTCTCAGATTTAAACTCAAATCAGCGATAGACTTCATTTGACTGCTTAGAGCATTTGTTCTGCCTATATCTTCAAGAAACCCCATTGCGCACCTCCGATTTTTTATTGACAACTCTGTTTATGAATCTGCAAACAGGCACTCCTGTTTTAAGCATAATCTTACCAACGATATTCCCTTTGTATTTATCCGGCTTGATTCTGCTTGCCATTTCATAGGCCCATGCAAGACCAAAAGGTTTGACAATATGAGTCATAATGCTTGATTTTCTCATTAGTCCGACAAGCGGTTCAGCCCATGTCAAATAACCTTCATAAACATCATCATCTATATAGAGTAACCTGTATATCTTATCTAATTGCAGGATTTCATAAGGCATATAACCCTGTCTGTTAAGCTCAGTACAAATAACTGTAGATTGAGATACACCTCCTACTACACCCCCTACTATTGCACCTACTACAGTACCAACAGGGCCAAAAGATGAACCATAAAGTGCGCCTGCTCCCGCTCCTCCGGCTACACCACCCATTTGTCTTTCAGTCTTCTGACCGCCCCACGGCGTCAATTCCTGTGCTGATTTCTGAGAAGCTATCCAACCACCTGCCGTACCACCAACAACACCCCATCCCGCCATACCTGCTACTTCCCCGGCCCCTATCGCTGTAGTTCCTTCTCCAACTCCTGTAGCTCCTGCACCAGTTGTCGCCGCTCCGGTTTCCGTTGCTATCGCAGGTGTTGTGGTTTCTGCCCCTGTAGTCAATGCCGGTTCAGCAAGCCCTGTTACTGCCTGTGTCTGTGCCCCGGCTCCGGCACCTGTTCCAACCCCTGTAGTTCCTGAAACGGTTCCGGCTTGCAATTCAGGCAATCCTGTAAATGCAGGTGCAGTTTGAGTTGATGCACCCGGAACACTTAAACTTAGCTCACTTCCTGCTGTCCCGGCTCCGGCCCCACCAAATAAAGATTTTACTCCTTTAGTAATAGCCTTGCCTGTCCCCGTTCCTTTAAGAAGCATGCCGCCTTGTATGGCTGTTCCTGCTAATTGAGCTATACCACTGGCTTTAGCAGCTTTTCTTGCATTTTCAATAGCTTGTTTTCGCAGAGTAAAGTTTTGTTTTCGTGCAGATATATCACTTTCCAGCCTTGCTGCCTCCAAAGCCCTTGATGTTTCAGTTTCCAATGCAGCTCTATATAAAGCCTCAAGCTGCGCCCTTCCAATTCTACGGCCTGTTGTGGCCTCATACTGAGCTATCTGAGGTCGGATTCTCCTGAATATATTACTGGGGATTGGCATCACCGGCATAACTACCTCCTTTATTCATATCCAATCTTGCTACCTTATAAACTATTCCTAAATAATAAGGTTCAAAACCCGTTGGTTCATTATTAGTCGTCATGCTGAATTTAATTGAATGGAAGATATGTGGCCCCAATTTCGTCCCTTTTAATACATCTGCCACCCTGTAACCGCTCTTAACTGGAGACATTGTAAGACTTGTTCCGGTCGTCCCGGTATCTCCATAATGAGTAACATTAACGGAATTAGTTGTATTGGTTTTAGCGGCGGTAATAAGTTTTATTTTCCTTATTATCGTCTCATACATAATACTTCCTTTATAAATAGCCATATCGCCAGTCTGAATACTGAACGTCATATTAGTACCATCAAAGGTATTGCCGTATTCCAGCCGTTCCATATAACCTGTATCAATGGCTCCGTAATTATGTTTATTACCATTGGCATCAATAACCATTGTTGCTGCCTGTATTCCTGTGCTTCTGTCCACATTAAACCATTTATGACGCAGTAAATCATAAGCATATTCCTTATTAAGTGTTGTAGATGTACCTTGCGCCCAACAGAAATGATACTCATGATTTTGTGCATCATAAAATCCAATGGAATCAGTTATCTTGTCCTGATTGATACCATCGGCATTATTCTTATCAAAGATATCTCTTATATCCTTACTGATCGGCACGGGGGATTTTCCATCAAACATATAAATAGCATCTTCACCTTGCCATATCGCTATTTGCCTGTGCTGTCCCGGCAAATCCCTTAATGGTATATCCATAACTTTCATTGTCAGAGGGGCAATACATCCCGCTATGGAAGATGCCGGATATTGTACCCATTCAGTTATACTATTGCCGATGACAACCCATGTTTCTTTAGCTTTGCAAAATACCATGATATTGTATAAACTTGACCCAAACTGGCTGTAAAGAGAAGTCGCAGCCGTTAATTCAGTATCATCTCCAAATTCCAGTGTTGTACTGTCATCTCCATTGAAAACCTGTGATGAATGTTCTGCTGAACATATAACCGAATTTTTCTTATCACTCTGGTCTGAACACAGAAATAATCTGTCCTGTGCAAAGAAGGGGAATTTATAAGCCCTGATATTATTTTGTGCAGGGATTCCCCTTATCGAATCGACTTTGACATCTGCACTGAGATTAGCACTGAAAGCTACCTTGTAATAATAAAAACCTGCACTTTTGGCTATCTCTGTTGTAAATTCATTTTGTGAATCAGTGGCACTCCATGTAATAATGCCTGATTTGGCAAATGTAACACCACCCTCTGATGTACCATCTCTTTGACCGGTTGCGGCTGTCCAGGCACTGCCACCCCAATAATATATAGATGATGTTGATATTATTGTATTAGCTGCTTCCCCGACTACAGATATACTTAATCCCATTTGCCTTTCTAAAAACCCGGCAACAGCATAATTGGCATGGACTAAGCATGTAAAATCCCAATAATCATTCGAAGTATGTCCGGTTGTTGCTCCAAAAGTAACGGTAACTCCATTATTCAAGCTTTGCGCCGATCCTGTAATAGCAACTCCTATAGCATTATAAGTCGTCCCACCATTATCAGACCATCTAAAGGTATCCGGAGTTCCGGTACCATCAATCTTTACTCTATAATTAGTATCAACAGTTCCGGTAAAAGTTCCTCCGGTTGTCATATCATCTAAGCCTATACCGGTAAAAGTCGGTTCACCAACAGAACTGTATTGAAGACTGCCTAACTGTGAAAATGAGGCCGTATTAACAGACGTATAATCATCACTATATACATTTATAGTATTATCATTGTAAGTACCATTTTTATATAACTGGAAAGACAGGCAATCCCTGAAATTCCCATCCCATATATCCTTAACAGACTGAAAAGAAGCACCAACGGTTATATGAGATACTACAGCATTAAAACGACGTGAGGCGGAAATTTCGTACCAATATAAAACAATACCATTAACTTCTTTGACCTTTGCTATTGCTTCTGTATCATCAAATGACATTGTTCCCGTTTGAGTTAAATTTGATGTCCCATCAACCATATTGGTTACACCTTGCCAGAGATTGCCATCCCAATATTTCAGACCCCAGCCAACACTTGCAGTATTAGCTGTTTTTATATAAAACTTTATTCTTTTTAATGGTATTGTAGAGCCGATTAGATAATATGCAGGGAAAATTGTTGAGAGTCCTTTTGATAAATCCACAACATTCTGAGTGTCAGTTAAAGTATTGGTAATGATATCAGAATAATCATATTCAACCCCTGATAATCCTGCCATAAATCCCGCACATCTCAATTCATTACCGCCCCATATCATGGATTCCACACCATTACAGTAAGCTACATTACCATCAGGAGCCAAGCTAAACCTACCTCTGCCCGCCCCGGGAGCATCAGTATGTAACACCGTGGCACTGAAATCTCCCTGATTGGGTATGTCTGTGGTATTATCCAGAACCTGTGATGCAGTCTCTCCTGAATTATAAGCTTGTACCAATACATGACTTTCCGCAGGCTGGTCTTTCTTGAAATGAATCATATTCCTTATTTTTGGATATGAAGATAAAGCGGTAGTATTAATCTTTGTCATACCTGCAATAGCTTTAAGTCCCGTATCGGTATAACGGAGATTTGTCAATTCTTTGAAATTCTCACCAATAGTTACTCCATCCACTGCCGTGATGAGCTTCTTATTGAGAGATATTTCCTTTATGTCAAGTTTATCGGACATATTTCCTTAATCCCATAGTTCGTAACCTGTGATGTATAAATATCTGTCTGTTGATGTTCCATATGCATATATATATTGCCCGTTTACTAATAATGAAAAAGGTTGTTCTACATAAGATGTAAGATAATGTCTTATTACTTGTTCACCTATCATTGAGGAGGCATTTATAAGATATATCTTAATATAATATTCACCTGCTATCGTATCTGACATGTTTATATATCCCTTAACCTTATTGCATATAGCATAAGGTATATATGATGTTAAATCTATTGCCGTTTGAGTAATACCTATTGAAATAGGACTACTGGTTAATAATTCCACCTCATTCCCCCTCTGATGAAATGCCACGAAATTACCGCCTGAATCGTTGTAAACCGCTCCGACACGCACTAAATAATCATAGCCGCTCGGCATGGTAACATTTCCAAAATAGGATTGTGTTGATAATAATGCCCCCTTAGTGTCCGTGGTAGAGTTGTAAATCAGGTAGATGTAATAGAATGTTGATACGGCCTCCGTGCCCGTATCGAGTCCGTTTGCACCGCTTACGGTTATATCGGCTGTATGAACGGTACCCCCAAAATCAATTAATCTTGTTGCATAGCCTGTATCCTGATGTATATGGATGATATACCCGGTAACATCAACCTGATAAGAGGGATTGGTTGTGTTGGTATATGCTGTCAGTCCCTCCCATCCTCTTATTTTCAGGTTATTGAATGAGCCTGTAACGGTATTATCACCGCTGAAGGTATTAGAACCACTGAGAACATTGGCAGCATTGTTTATTACAAATGTACCATCTGCTATATCTGGTACAGTATGACCATTTGTATTGGAAGTTCCACCAAATACCTTAGATGGTTTAATCGGTACATCATAACCTCCGTCAAACAAATCACCTAAATATTTACCGCTGACATTCTCAAGATAGACCTCAGAGGATGAAGCAGGGAATAACTTGATATAGTCATATCCAATAGATATGAAATTAGTTTTAGAAAGAATTATCCTGAATCTCTGAGTAGGAACATAATCAGCATCATCAACATAAAATTTAAAAGAACCATTTTCCGAATCCGTAGTTACCGAATTGACAGCAGTACCGCCGGTTAAAGCAGTATAAACAGATGCCGGTGTACTCGTACCTGCAAGATAAACATTCACTGTACCAGATGTAACCGGATGTCCTTCTCCATCTTTATATGTTCCCTGGCCTATATATCTCATAACTCTTTATCTCCTTGCCATTAAATTCATCTTGAAATCCCTTCTAAGCAATGACTTATTGACGGAATCGGCAGCCATTCTTACCTGTCTATCAAATATCTTATACCAGGCATTACCGAAATTCGGCTCTCTGTCTCTGAATTTATACAGAAATGCCGCATATTTTACCAATCCATCCATATATTGAGATGGGAAACGATATGTCCCATAATCACTATAAATAGGAGTGGGTCTCTGCACATAATAAACAATAATGGTATGTCCGTCTGTAGAAGGTGGAGGGTCAAGTATTAATTGCAATCTGCCCTGCGGCTGAATGACATAACTATCACTAACTGTCCATTCATCAACTGAACCGCCGAACAAGGCTGTTACAAGTACTGTAGATGATGTTTTGGATAATACAATCCCATCACTGCCATCAGTTGTGTTATGCACTATATCACCGGCACTTACATCAGAGAAATCAGCCGATGTATCCGTAAGGATAGCCTGCCCTCCCGATAAAGCACCTGCACTTGTCGCCGTACCTGTAACCTGAGAATCAAGAGACTGGTCATCTATGATAGAGAAATAATCAGGAATGGATTGAGATGTTGTATTATCGGAATACACTATATCCTCGTATTCCTTCCAGTTGAGGAAAGTATTGTTTGAACCATCATTATACTTGATATAGAACTCATTGTTACTATCTTTCAGGTACAGTTTCATAAAATCGGCATTCAGGGCATAGCCCGTCTTATCCGCTACGGTTGTAATTTCCTGTGTACTTTTCAGGAAATTCGTTCTCGCATTAAACTCAATGGCAGCTTCCCACAGATAATCATATGATGTCCTGGTATCCAGGAAAGCAGAATCGGCATCTTCGTTAAGAAGCTGCCTGAGTTTATAATTATATGTCTTGCCGGGCATTTATCCAACCATCCCTGTTCTTACAGTGGCCTTATCCCGTCTCCATGCCTCGATATTGGTATTCTCACCTAACTGGCGACTTATTATCTTGGCTATCTTTTCGGCTCCTTTCCGGCTAATTTTGCCTCCCCTTACCGGAACACCCATTTTTTCAGCCAGCACAGGATTAATCGGAATACTTGCCTCTACCATTCTTCTTGCCTCTTCATGAGGACTTGCAATACCCAGCTTCATCTCACTTCTTGTAAACATGCTGTCTCTTATCTCTTTTTTCAAATGTTTGTACTCTTTTGCCAGTTCATCTTTCTGTTTTGCAGTAAGTTTTGGTTTCGAGGATACAATCTTTTCAAGTCTTTCCTTCTCCGCTTTCAGTTTCTCCTTAAAAAGAGGAATCTCAGGCGGGGGAACAGCATTCCTTTCCAGTGCCCGTTCTCTGGTTGCTATGGTTTCTTTCATCTCTTCGATATGATTATCGAAATACCAAGCAGGATATTCAGAGGCAATCTGCCCTTTCTTATTGATATCCACTTCTCCGAAAAATGTAATGCCTTCCATAAAACCTCCTCTTTATTTAAAGGAATGGGCCGGAGAATCCCCGGCCTTTATCATTCCTATGCAAGTTCAATATAAACAACAAAGATGTTACCCACAAATTCTGTCTGAGCAGATCCGGCAGTATAGGATACACTCTTGCCAGTGATAGAATCAGAGAGATGCGGACTTTCAAAGTAAGTTCCAACATCAGTAGCAGTATCGGTTCCGGCTGTGAATGCAGCCAGTAATACTCCTCTTGTTGTGGATGCAAAATATACTTCATTGCTTCCGGTAGTTATTGTAGGAACACCCCGAACAATACTTGTCGAAGCTGTACTTACACCATCCAGAAGACCATTTGCATCACCACCGCTTTCACTTGAAAGTATTCCAACATCAAGGGTCTTGGTAGTCCCTGTCGATTCCGCGGTTGTAACATCCACAAATACATCAAGCACAAGGGCTTTATCGGGCAAATCCCAACCGGAATCCTGCTCTGTCCCATCACTTGCAGTTACTGCAATCTTTTTGATTTTAGCCATTGCACCAACAGCACTTAAATCACTTAAATTCAACTCCGCAGCCGTTGCAGTAATCTGAGTACCACCCTGATGCAGATTTCCACTGCTATCAATAATCGTGGTATTGATTTCAGCCGTCATACCATCAGCGGCAGCCCCTATTTCAAAACCTCCCGTTGATTTAATCGGCCCTGAGAATCTTGTTCTTCCCATTTCTTATTTACCTCCTATCAGTTGATACCAACCAGTGGTGAGGGGGTTTACCCCCCTCCCACCAATAGGATTAGCTTACCTGGTGTCCCATTCCCCAACGCCAGTCAAGGGTCCCGTTGGCACATGCATAGTACACCCTTGACATCAACACCATAGTGTTAAAATCATATGTATGTGCTGTTTCCGGCAAAATCCGGTCAATCCATACCAGGTCATGTTTCATCATGTCCAGATCGACCATGAACCAGTTGTTTGAATCATAGTCGTCCAATCTGAGATACGGAATAAGCGTATATCTGCCGAACTGAGTATTGATGTTACCTTCAGCAGTATCCAGCCCCTTTGACGTACCATTGATTTCCCTTGCCGTATCATCCAGATTGTCAGGATATATCAGAGCCAGATTATCCCCACGATAAATCCTTTCGGATATATCGTTACGGAACTGTCTCATCAATATTCTGGTAGCAGCTACCGATGTTTTCGACATAGCCGATGTTCCGGCATTATCAAATCCCGAACTGGTACTCGTTCCTGACTTTGTGGTGTGGCTACTGGAAAAAACTGCTTTACCCTCTTCTGAAGTCTGGAAAGTAAATGCACTTGAGAAACCATAGGCAAATGGTTCCACCCCTATTTTCTCTCTTGATCTATGTGCAGCCTCCATGAGTGACCCAGACATGTTGTCAAGTACCGGATACTGTTTCGCATCAATGAGTTTTCTTTCAGCCTGTACTCCGAGAGCAAATTCACTGGTTTCTATCTTGTTGTGATATCCCGGAGATATGCTCTTGTATGTGATTTGCCCGTTGAAAGGCTCAACATCTCCAAGTGCGCCGATAGAATAAAATTCTTCCCAGAGTTTATCTGTCTTTATGACCCGGTATATTTTCGGAATCATTGACGTCAGTTCTTTATATCTGTTTTCGGCAACTTCCCTGAGACGTTTATCTAACAAACGTCTAAATTGTGAACTATCTAACCTTGTAGGCATTTATGTTTACCTCCTTTTTTCAAATTTTATGCTCTTGAAGCAGCAAAATGATCAATGTTAAACCTGAAATCAACCGTTTCAATTAGAGCCGTCTTCAAGTTAAGTCTGAGTACCTCTATGCCGTAATAGTCAGCAGTAACAGCGGCTGAACAATCAATAAACATAGATTCGGAATCAAACTGTGCCCTTGAGAGGCCAATCGGTCTCAGATTCACCCGTACCAGAGTATCTCCTACTGCAACAGCAAAACGAGTTGCCTTGTCCCATGTAAGAGCAGTCGCACTTGTATCGTCCGTTACTCTGTAAAGTCCCCTGTTAGCACCCGAACGGAAATAGAGACAACCCAGATTCGCTACACCTGCCACATCAACAGCACCTACAGTGGCAGAAACACCATTGGCATCTCCGGTTGTTACGGTTACCTGTGTAGGGGCAGTTCCAAAAGACGAATTGAAAATCTGTCCTCTGAGAACTGTTTCAGGTGTGATAAGAGCCAATTTCACCATTGCCTGTTTATCACCTTTGCTCCAGACTCCTTCCACATCGAAAAACTCAGTAGCAGAAGCAAGCGGAGTAGCATCAGTGATATACTGAGCACTATAAGTATTGTCAGACAATGGAGAGTCGAGATTTGTACCAATGACAAGGCCATACGGTACGTGTTTGTTCGATGTATCATAAGCTCCAGATGCCGCACCAAGCGGACTGACACCTTCATTATTGGCATATACTAATTGCCCTCCATACAAGGTATCAGAATTAACAATAGGAGCCCAGACTGTATGGGCAACACCTTCTACAATTTCAAACCCCATTTTAAACCTCCTGATTCTTTAATTTCATTTAGGGATAATCTCCCTTCCAGTTCAATGTTCCGCAAAATGGACATCCATGACTTATCACGGCCACAAAGCGGTGATAAATCGGCTGTGCTGTTCCATCTGCCTGTTCTTTCAATGCAACCTGAAAATGCTCTATGCCTCCATCAAGAATTGCCAGGCTGTTCAATGAACTTGAACTATCCTGAGAACCTTGTGATGGAACCGAGTAATTTTCATAAGTTACGCCATCCATACTTTGGGAATCCCCAAGGTCATCCCTTTTAATATCGCATACGAAACCGCAATTCCAACAACGGTAAAATCTGCCTTTTGCCTCTGCATAGCCCTTAACGGGGATGGTACGACTTTGTTTAGGCAGTTTACGGTTCTTGTACTTACTGTACGGATTAAAATCATTTTCATATGCCATATTATCCTAAGTATCTCCTTAAATCGTCTTCAGTCATGCCTGTGTCTCTGGCAAATTCTTCTGCATATTTGTCAAGTTTAGGCAATGCAACTTTCTTTTTTGTAACCTTTGTGTCACCTCCGACCGGGACAGGTTTCCCGTTACCCTTCAAAGGATTAGTCCGTTCTGTACTTGCAACAGCCGCCATTTGTTTCTTCAGATATGCTCTCTCAGCCTTGAGATAATTAATCTCCGCATCTCTGGCCGGATCATTTGAATACCTGACATTGAAATTTTTCATCATTTCTTCTACAATGGCCTCATGAGCAGCATCATCTTCTTCAAGTCCGAGATTATTAACGACTGTAATATATTTTGTTTCATAATCTATATTCTGTTTCTTTTTCCTTTCTTCCCGGTGTTCAAGAAATTCTTCCAATTCCTTTTTGGTAGTCGGAATAAATTCCTCTTCCTCTTCTGCCTCAATCTTTTCTTCAGGAGCTTTTATATCAGTTACAGCCACTGTTTCAAGTTTTTGCATCAATGCCTGGACTGTTTCCTCAAGAGATTTGACTTTCCGGCCCAGGCGGGAACGTTCAGCATTACCATCCGGTTCCGGCTTGATAGCCTGCTCAGTCTCTTCAACCCCTGTTTCCTCTCCTTGCCCTTCATCTTCTTCGGGATTATCTTCTGCCTGTCCCGGTTCTGTTACTGTTTCCTCTTCTGTTCCTTCTTCAGCGGGCTCTCCTTCCTGTGTTACACCATCCTCTTCACTCATATCCGCTGCGGCCCTTTCAAGGTCTTCATAAGATACTGAAGGCTCTTGCCGGCTGGCTTTGGTTTCCTGAGTTTCGTCTGCCATCTTGTAAACCTCCTTGCTCAATAAAAAACCCGAATCAACACAATTCCTGTGCCAATTCGGGTCTTTAAGTTCCCTGTAAAACAGGGTTTAAAAACTAACCGATATAATTATTTCAATCTCTCTCTTCTTTCAATATCTGTAATACCACCCTGATTTAAGTTTATCACTATTTTACCAGTCATGTCTAATCTGATTATTTCCAGTTCCTTTAATACTTCAGTTAATGTTTTCTTCCAGTTATTCCGCATTTTTAATAGTTTCGATATTTTTAAGATATCCGGATATCTTTTCAGACCATGATAATGCTATTTTCTTTAATACCCTGTATTCGGCCCTGTCAGCCTCACTTGATTTTTCATTTATAATTAAATCGAGCTTTTCTTCCATCAGAAACAGGACTTCTCTCAATAATTCCTGCCCTATCGGAGTCATAATCGTATTATAGAACTGCTTCTGCTTACCTAAAATAGAAAGTATCCGTGCGGCTTTTTGACCGCCCTTTTTTAGAAATGCAGCTATGTGCTCATTATTTACTCCTGATTCAAACTCCGGCATTCGCAACCTCCCTTGTCATTTGTTCCGGTTGACTTTGCACAACTCCGGCCTGATTACTGGCAACATCTACAGCCGGAGGATTCTGAACTCCCTTCGGCCCTCCCTGTATAGCATGTTTCGGATTAAGTAATTTATCGCCAAAATTAACAAATTCATCGCCCATATATGTCAATATACGGCTTACAAGATAATTTACCAGCTTCACAGTATCAGGATGCTGAATTTGCGATACATAACCTAAAATCTGCGTTAATCTCTGTTCTTTGGCAGTTTTCGACTGGTCTGTTTCAATAGATTGTGATAATGGCTTATAATAGTAATCTTTCTTCGGATTGAAGTCATATACCTTATCGCCCATCAGTTTTTTACCTGTTTCCGGTTTGGCAAATCTCCATGTCATCTGCTGTATCATCCAGTAAAGTTCAGTCAAGGCGGTATTTTCGAATGTCATGGACTTGTAATTGCTTCTTATATTGCTTCTCTGTTCAGCCCCTGCAACCGCCGTTGCGGTCGTACTGGACTTTGCAGGCAGATTTCCCATTGTAGTAGGAAAGATTGACGTTACCTGCTGTCCTTTATTTGTAAGATAACTTATCTGGTTCATCGCACCAATGATATTATCCTGAATGGTAAATTCCTTGATATCATCGGGATTTTCAAGCATCATGGTATGGCCGGGCTCGAAATAAATACTTGAATTATCTTCAACGGCATATTTTCTGCCCTTCAATACCGGCATTGTCGCAAATAAAACCCTGTCATTGCCTAAGTTAAATGTATCATCAATGGCAACCTGTATCTCTTTCATGTACTTACCATCACCCGTACCACCGTCATCAGTCGGATGAATATAGCATAATCCCCTGATTAATGGTCTGTATGGATTACCTTCGGCATCTATATACGGGGTCAATTCAAATCTGACAAGCACTCTTGTATTGCCCTTGACCGCATGAGATATAATTACTTCATGCAATTCGGCATCTTCAGGGGGTTCTCCATTTTCATCAATGCCGGGCTCCACTTCAATGGCCTCGCCCGTCAACTCATCTTTTTTAATAACTTTGCACCAGTATTTGCCATATCTTTCATATATATCGAATGTCTGATTAACAGGATTGTTTTCTTTTTGTTTACTGGTATATTTATTATAGGATTCCTTCGAGGTTTCCGTCTCTCCGTCAGATTTGATTTCTTTCAGTAAATCAAGGTTGAAATAATTAACCGACTGGCTATCCATCTCAAGTTCATGGCGGGTTTTCTCGAATCTTATAATTATCCAGTCTTTTTCCTGTAAAGTATAGACATACTTATTATCAGTGAAGACATTCCGCTGGTCGAGAATATCATAATTAAACCTGTCTATTACCGGAGTATCCCCTTCTATTGCCTCTACAATCGTTGTTTTGGCCGGAACCTGTATTGCCGGATCGACAATCTTATTACCATATTCATCAACATCAAGTTCCTGGACTTTTTCTCTATAATCAACAATACCCCGTTTTAGTTCCTGTTCCCACCAGCAACGGATAAATACTCTGCCGGTTATATTATTAAGAGCTTTAGCCCTCACAAATTTTGAATAATGATTTAAATGTCTCTGGTTAAGTGCCCTGTTGATCAATTCCTTTGAAGCATCGGCATTTTTCAATGCTTCATCACTTTCGTCCTCAAGATATACCTCTACAAAATCCCTTGTCTGGAAATACTGGGCTACATCAATGGAGAGTTGCGTAAGGACATAAGATATAAATTCCGGTATTCTTATATCGCTCTGCCAGTCGTAATTTTTCTCAGACCGTACGGAATCAATAAGGTCGATATAACTTTCAAATTCCGCTATATCGGCATTGCTGTTTGATGTGGCCGTGGAAAGTTCATTATCAAAGATATGACCGGCTAATTGAGTTTCTATTGCCTCTTTGAATTTGTGTTTGACTTCAGCCATCAGTTTACCCTTATGAGCATTGGCGCGCTCATTTTTCTTGATAATGCTTCCTGACAATGCAGACACAGGATTTCATCATCTAATTTTCTCAGTGGAACCATGATCTCATATGCTTTGCCGCATTTGGCACAGGTATAATAATACAAAGGACTCATTTTATCTCCCTCCCTGATAATATTTAGGTGTTTCTCTGTATTCATGAACTAATCCCATCCTTTTCGGCCTGAAACGGCGATCCTTGAAAATAGCCTCCCATACCATATTGAAATGGCTGAATTTCTGCTGTGTCGTATCTTTCGAGTCTTTGGTAACCAGAGATTTTCTATCGGCCCATTCTTCTTTTCTCCATTGTTTCATGAATTGTGCTGATAATTTACAATTATTCAGTATCCATAAAGTAGGCAGATAAGTCTTCAAACTATCTTTGATGATAACATTATTAAATGGCCGTCCTACTTTTTTAGCATTTTTAAACCTTCTTCGTATTTCATCTCTTCCCCTTGTCGATTTTGTATCCCATGCCTGCCAGTATGCCCCCGTGCATAATCCTTCTCTTTTATAGTCATGAAAGAATCTATTTAAATCCTCTACAACAGAAGTGCCGGTATTAGTTTGTGTTTTTGTGGCAAGAGGATCGATAAGGTCAAGAGTAAACTTATAATCACCGCTCATCTGAGCAATTCTTTGTGCTATATCCACTGTTACCCATTTCTCAGGTGATGGATACCATTCCTGGTATATAAATGCCTCATTATAAGGAGATAATGCCATAAATCCAATAGCTAAAGGATTATGTTCATGGTAATCAATGCCCCGTGCAAATGTCCAATCGTGAAACATGCCATCAGGAAAATATCTCTCTCCGTCGATAACGTGTACTGTATAATCAAAATCCTTGAAAACTCTGCCTGATACCTGCTTGAATATTCCGTAACGCCTTAGGGCTAAAACATCATCGTCATCAACATCATCAAACAAATTCTCTATAACATCAGGTTCAAGCGTGGGATTATCGTCCGTAGCAGCCTGTAATACCGCTATGGAATGTGTACTGTCCGTTTTCTCTATCTGCGGAATTTTATCACTATCAGTAGATAGATAATCACATACACATTCAGTCCTGTAATATACAGCGGCCTTTTCAAATATTTCGTCATATATCCATGTTATCATGTTGGCGGGCGTCAGGGAAAAAATTATATCCCCATCTTCAGCTAAAACCCTCGGTAGTTGTTCTTCATAAAAATCAGGACTGCATTCTTCATCTATCCATACGCTCAATCTCTTCTGCCCCGCACTTCTCTGGACAGTCTGGCTGTATGATACAAATTCCACTATGATATCAGGCCCATTAAACGGATCTATAATCGTCATGGCCGGATTCCGGTAAGTGATATCTCTTTTCAACAGGAATGGAGGTAACCATTTTTTGAACTCAGGATATTGAGTATTTTTCACCTCGGCACTCTGCCCTTGCTTACCGGCATCGGCACTTTGCCCCGGCAATGTTTCAGAACAGAATCTGAATATCCTTGAATCTCTCCTGTGCTGTACTATTCTCCCTCCGCATTCAGGACATTTCTTATCAGCCGGTATCTTCTTTGCTATCCATGTGGCACTATCTTTTGATCCATGCTTACTGAGAAATTCTTCCATGCTTATCTTCCTGAGTTTCAGCTTTTCCCTCTCTTCACATTCAAAATATACCACATTCTTTTTTGGAACCGGATTAATCCCCAGTATCCTCATTACATAACTGTACGCCACATGAGCTGTCTTCCCTCGCTGATTGCCGGTAAAATGAGCTATCTTCTGATGTGGACAATGAACAAATTTTCTGAAATCCCATGTCGGCTGAAATGACAGAAATCCAGCAAAATCGTTAAATTGTTTAAGAGCTTTCTTTGATAGTTTCTTTTTCATTAAAATAAAGTCGTTACCTTTACCGTTGCTGCACTTCCCGATACACGGTCTATGCATTTGAAATTGGCTACATTTGTCTGCCCCCTGATAACTATACTGTCACTAGCACCCAGTGAATGACCAACATTCGTTCCTGCCGCTGCTGTTGGGTCAGTACCATCAAAGGTAAAATTAACACTGTTGCTTTCACATGTTATTAATGCCCCCGCTGCTGTCATCCCTTTGTAGAGTCCACTTGTAGGACATCTCTTACTTGCTGTTATCCCCGTGGCAGTATCTCCAGGTGTTATATTCTCAGTTGCCCCTGCATCCCCTAATATCTCCCTTACTAACATCTATCTACCTCCTTTTTATAAGTAATCCTTTTTGGTTTTGAAATCATATTTGATAGTCATATTAATAATATCAGTCGGCACCATATATTTATATTTACTCTTCCGGCATCTACTCCATATTCTTTTATATATTTTGTACATTGCAATGGTATTACATTCAGCAAATATGGCGATAAATCCAATATTGACTTCTATCACAATTATTATTATCTCTTTAATCCCTTTATAAATCTTCTTGATTACTTTTTTAAGAAGATTCATTAGCATTTACCTTTATTGTATGCTGTGTGTTGTGGGGGATTGTATATACTGGATTGGTACCAAATCCGGAAACCGGTCCCCCCGCCCCCTTGCTCTCAAGGATAAAGGACTTGTTGATAACTATTGTCTGAAAATATGAGTTAGTAAACATAACATCCCTTATCGGATACTTGCACCCCTCTTAACCTCTTAATTCTAAAGGATAAAAGTTATTAACAACTATTATCATTATTATCACTCTCCACATCCCCTATATCTTGTATGTCATCACTCTCAACCTCGATCACATCATCAGTGTAATGGTCTAAGAATTGGCTCACTTCAGGGGCTAAAACGGTTGTGGAATTGTCCTGGTACAGAGTTTGTATGTAGATTGAGGGTGCATGTGAGGGGAGCATACCTGCCGCCCTTGCGATCTCAATGCTCGTCTTCCATGCTCGCTGCTTGTCTTGGCTGTCCGCCGGTAGATCATCATGATCCATCACGAGCTTCTGCAAATTCTGCCGGGCTTGAGGTACACACTTGAGGAATTCCTCACGCTCTCGTTCGAGCATCTCCTGCATTTCTTGTGTATTAAGCCGTCTTGAGATGGTAGATTCATGCACGTTTATATTTTTGGCTATTTCCTTCAGGCTGGTTCCAGCGGCTCGCATACTTGCAATCTCTTGCAACTCTGTAGTAGTTGCTTTCATTCTCACCTCATTAAGTAAGTAAGTGCTTACAATCAGTATACAGGGATTATAATAAATTGTCAAGGTGCCGATTGGAATAAGAAGCAGACGCATCACTATCATGATGCTGGTTCACATCACTATTCATCATTAGATTTCATGATGTTCAAAGGAAGGGTCAATAAGCCCCTATGTTAGTGTGTAAGTGAGCACTAACAATTCTTTAAAATCAAACAGTTATTAGATTAGCGATACGATACAAGCCATGTTTGATTATCCCTTTTCTTTTCAGGGCGGGTTTGTTTTGGCCGACTCTCGCCGCATGGACTTACAGCTATCGTATTAATTCGCTCAATCACAGTATCAATGTGATTGTATACATCATCATTGCTGATACGCAATACTTTCAAACCGGTTGCTTGTAAAATTTGATCTCTTTTCTGATCTCTGATCTTCTGACGGGCAGTATTGTGATAACCGCCGTCCACTTCAATAGCTATTTTCTTGCCACATACATATATATCAAGGATATAAAAAGATTTCCCATGCTGGAAAGGATGTTGAAACAATACTTGATAGCCATTCTGCTGTAATTGCCGATATAATTTCAATTCTGCTGATGTTGGTGTGGTTTTTCTTTCCCGGACATATGTTCTGATCTTCCGTTTCCGGGGGCGGGATTCCTGTTGGCGCAGGATTGCAAGCTGTTGACCCATCGTAATACCGCCGGGAATAATCCCGATAACATTGCCTTCATGGTCATAGCGTACAATTTTCGGACGAGGCCCGGTTTTTTTCTTGCCCCGCTTCTTATGCTTTCCACCTCGTTCAGTTCGGAAGATATTATTATATCGAAAGGCTTGCCAGTTCATTATTTTCATTATATCATTTCCTTATCCTGATTACAAGTCTCTCAAACCTAAAAGAGACAAAAGAAAAGAAGCAAAAGAAAAA
Source organism: uncultured candidate division Zixibacteria bacterium (assembly GCA_913009765.1). The sequence goes on along the minus strand of CAJVYT010000002.1, from coordinate 16,074 downwards.
AGAGAAAAGCCGTAGTAGTTTTTCTTCTCTTTTTTTTGCCTTTGGCTTTACTAGTAGTAGTAGGGGCTGTTAGTAAAATGTTAGTAAGTGCCTTTACCCGTTTATAATCAAGAAGTTAAGTTGTTGGTAAACTGTTAGTAACTATATTAATAACCTGTGGATAACATGTTAATAACTTTTTTCTACCATATATCATACATAGATAGCAATCTCCATGCCAAAGTGCCGGGCTCCTGATTTTCATCCCTGCATCAGGATGAGGAATATACCATTGCTTAGGATAAGGAATATACCATTGCTCAGTTTTTAGGGGGCTCGATGCTTGTATTTTACAAATAGCAAGTTATATTGTTAGTAACAAGCATATTCCATACCCGGAATTATCCAATGTTTTCAAGAGCTTAACCTCTATAAGCAAGACTTATGAGGTCATAAAAACAAACAATTTGACACGTCGAATCATGTATGGTATGATGTGAGTAGGCAAAAAATAAAGCGCCCAAATGGGCAAGAGGAGGCATAAGATGTATAAGATTATAATTACACCACATTATTACTCAGGCACCTGGGATGCTCCGCAAGAGAGATATGCCATGATCGAGGATGACAGAAATGGCCAGGAACCCACAAAGTGGGAGACGGAGGCAGAGGCGCAAGCATGGATTGATGAGCAACAAGCGGGGACGTACTACCTGGCACATGGAGAATACTCATCCCCGACTTACAGTATTATTGATTGGGACAAACCAGCGGAGCAGGATGATTGTCTCAACGCCGCTGACATCATTGGAGATGATTATCGTTATGAGACAACCAGAGTCGACCCAGAGGACATCCCTGATGATATCCTCGATGCACTGCAATCCGCTGATGTACAATATCGTGATAGCGGGAGCAATTATGATATCTATGATATGGAGATTGACGGGTATTATATTGTCTTTTGCCCCCGCACTGTAGCGCTCCAGGATAATGTCGATGATTTTGGCGGTGTCGATTGGGATCACGAGGCATATTATCGCACAGAGGGATGAGGGCTTAATCCTTATAATTCAACCGCCTGAAAGGGCAAAAAAGGAGGTAGTTATGAAAATCAAAGTAGAGTATGAGAAAACGGAGTCTGGAAAAATCAAAACATGTATAACCGTCGTGGATCACCAAGACTACCCGACAGTGCATATCTTTGAGGACGACGAAGATTACCCCGGGAAGGGTTGCTTTTCGCTCGAACCGAGCAACCAGCCATATATTATATTTGTGGCTGAGACTCCGGAGGAGGCCCGTGAGGACACACAGACGCAGATATGGGCACTCAAGCGTCACCTTGAAGATTGGCGGGCGGTCATCGTCCCGAAAAACGAAGAATATACCATCTGAGCTTTCCCTCCGCCTCTCACTCGTGAGGGGCTGGGCTGAGGGCTTAATCCAAGCGCCCGATATGCAGAAATTGAGGGCTTAACATCCCTTGATCTTTGATAACTGAGTAGATCACGAGGCCAGACCAGGCCACAGATATAATTGTAATGATTATATAGTGGCGATGATACTGGTGGCTTGTGAGTTTGTTTCTATGCCTTTTAGGGCTTGCACATTATGTGCGTTTCACACATTTTGTGTGAGATTGTGGCTTAAGCCACAAAAATATGTCATGAGGAGTAGAAAAATGGCAAAAAAAGAAACAGAAAAAGAAGAAGGGACATCATCTTTGATTGAGAGAGTATCTCAGGCGACATCGTTTGAAGTTCTGGACGGATTGAAGTTGGAAGTTGCAACAAGGACTAACCGACTTGATGCAATGTCCAGAAGTCTGAGAGCAGTCTTTTTTGTGCGAGTTAAAGAACTTTTTAACTCTTACAACGATGGGAAGACGAAGAAAAATCAGATGCCCCTGGCAGAGATCGGAGATCGATACAATGTCTCTCGGAGTTTTTTATCTAAGCTCTTTGCAGCAAGTGATGATCCGAAATACCTCACTAAGGTTTCAGAGGGCAAGGTTGATCTCCAGGGACGAGAGATCAGTGATAAGGTCTCTGTTACGGGAAAGAAACGGATTATTGTGAGGCCGGTCGTTGAGAGGGCAAAAGAAACAGTGGATAAGTTGGCGAGGATGTTTGATAAATCAACTATTCAGGAAAGAATTGAACTGATCGAATACGCTAAAGAAAAATTGCCATTTGGACAACATGTAAAAGAGCCGGAAAAAGTCACAGAGATTCCGACCGAAAAACAGTCTTTCCAGCCGGTTGTGGATTTAAAGCCGTTGAAGGGATTGAGTGAAAAAATCCAGGTTAAACCATCTGCGATAATGATATAGCATTGAAAATTAATTTGATAGTCTGGACAGGAATATATCCTGTCCGGGCTTTTTCTGGAGGAATAGAAGAATGATAATGATGTTTGGCTTAGGAATATGTATTGGATTGCTTATTATGATTGTTTCGCTTGTGTTACATATTATGGATATATAAAAAGGAGGACGGAAAAATGAAATCTCCAGAAGAAGAGACTTACTGTCTTAAGCATCACAATAATAGATGTGATGCTTGCGAAGCTGTTAAAGAATCAATCAATCATTGGGAGGTAGATATCATCCAACCTTTGAAAGAAGGAAGGGTAATAAAGAACAAAAGTTTGTCTTGGACGGATACTCAAGAGCAAGTACCTTGCACATCAAAATACTGTCCTTTGTGTGACGCATACTTAGACGAGGATAACTTAGATGAAGATTTGCAAGAATGTGAATATTGTCCTTACCTTAAACATTATGGTTATGTCTGTGATGATCCCTGGGGACATTGGACAGCATTTAAAGACAATCCCAATCTTAAAACTGCTGAAGAAATGAAATTAGCTCTAATAGAGTTACTAAGTTAAAAGGAGGATCGAAGGATGAGAGTACATTATATACCTGGTAAGTATCTCATTGAGATCAAAAACAAAAGACTAATACTTGAACTTACCTCAAGCCAGGCCAAAGCGTTATTTGAGTTGACAAGTCTAATTGATTCAATTGAGTTCATTGATGATGAACCAATTATGAATATCTAGAAAGGAGGACGAAAAAATGTGGAGAAGAAAGAGAAGTCGAAAATCGTATTGGATTTGGATTGATGGGAAACTCTTTACGAGTTTCAACTCCAAAAGGGATTTGGAAAAGTATCTTGAGAATTTTGAACTGGAAAACTCCCGGTATCTTCAAGTGCTGGAAGTGAGGTATCTTTTTCAATATTCAAAATTCAATGACGTGAAAAGGATATTGCCTTTTTGAAAAGGAGGATCGAAGGATGATATTGAAAGTGTCGTATGATAAAATATTTGATTGCAGAATTCAGGTTTGTATCTCTATCATAAACAGCGAAGACTATCCAACAAGTTATGTTTTTGATTCTGGAAAGAGTCGATTTGCATCAGAAATTTTTTTCTCTGGAAGAGAAGCTATGCTATGGGCAGAGGATCAAATCCAGATGTTGAGAAAGCATCTTGAAGAGTGGCGAAAAACAGAAGTGCCGGAAAAACACACGTATATCATTTAAAAGGAGGATCGAAGGATGAAATACTATCGACCAAGAGATTATGAAAAGGGATTGAACCGAATGGGATCAATCTGGGGACGGGTTGAAACAGAACTTGAATTGCATCAGATGAGAAGAAAACCGAACGAACCGGATTATGTGTTGAGGGGGAAGGGGATTGAAATTTTGAAGGGGATGGAAAAGAAGGAAAGAAAAAGAGTTTTAGGGGAATTGAAGAGAGTGTTTGAGAGGTTTTAAAAGGAGGTTGAAGAATGAAAGAAATAAAATCGGTAGAAAAGAGTTTTAATGGCTATTGTACTATTAAATACAAATGTGGTTGCATTAAAAGTTCTCTTGGGCCAGAGAATGCTACTTGTATTGATTGGTGTGAATTACACAATCCGCATCAAAATAAAGAAAAGGAGGTTGAAGGATGAAATTACATTCAAAAACAGCACTTTAAAGTATTTAATAAATTATCGAATAAAACCAAAGGGTTAGAATTGTTTCGATTTGTTGCAACTCTAAAAAAATCTCAACCCTGTAAGTTGTTGATTTTAAAGGGGGTTCGCTTAATTCCCCTGTTTCACCTAATTCGCTTCATTTTCCCCCCCGGTACGGGGTAACAGAAGGTTAAAAGAGAGAAAAAGAAAAAATATTCTTTAAAATCAATATATTAGAAAAAATATAAATATATATATATGTATACTTATATATAAGAATCCCCTCGTTCCCTTGTTTCGCTTGCTTCGTAGCGAAACAGGTGAAGGAAGCGAAGGAAGGGAATCTTATATATTTGTCATACAAATGAGACGCTCTAAGTTGTTGATTTTATTAGATTCATGAAAACGAGGTACCTCACCGGGGGGAAAATGTAAGCGAAGTAAGCGAAAGAGGCGAAAGAGGGGAATATAGAGGGAGGAATTTGGGGAAAAAGGAGGTTGAAAAATGTATATTAATAGGTTAGAATTAATGATGGTGAAAGAGGAATCCGTTGACTATATGGGTGAAAATATCTCACAAATAAAAGATGCAAATTCAATCAATAAAATGTTTGGATGGTTAAGACAAAAGCCGACTGAGCATTGTTATACACTTTATTTATCAACCCAAAATCAGCCGATTGGATATTATTTAGTGTCGAAGGGAACGGTAGATAAAACAATGTTTAGCCCCGCAGAGATGTTGAAACCAGCACTATTATGCAATGCCGTAAGCATGATAGTAGTTCACAATCATCCTTCAGGAAACATTGAACCATCAATAAATGATATTAAACTAACAACACAATTATATGATGCTTGCAAGTTGATGGAGATCAAATTACTCGATCATGTGATTATAGGAGAGGGGTTTTATTCTTTTATGAAGGAGGGAAAAATTAATTGGGGTGGTTGGGAAAGGAGGTGTTAATTGTTATGAATGAGATTGAAGAACTGGAAGAACTTGAAGATGATATTCGAGTACAAAAGTTGAGAGTAAGCTTGAGAAAGATCTGGGAGGAATTGAGAAAAGAAGGATTATCTTGGTGGGAGATTGAATTGTTTATGAATCAGGAATGGAGGGAATTTCAAAAAAGGAGGATTTGAGAGATGATAAGAGTAAGACAATTAAAATCAAACATGACAGAGCTACAAATGGGGCTGGAAAGGGATTCTACTACTATATTGTTTAGTTATGAAACCCCCGTTGCAATGCATATCCCTGGAAAGGGATACTATCGGACAGAAAGATTCTGGAGTGTTACGACAAGCAGACATATTAATTCCTGGGTTGATAGTGCGAGAACAGAAACAAGACCACAGGATTTTTTTAATTTACTTTTAGATTGAAAGGAGGATGGAAAAGATGAAATGGTTCAAAGCAAGGTTGAAGACAGCAGAAGAAATCACAGGAATCAAAGACTGTGAGGAGTTTTCTGGAAAAGGTTGGAGTTATGTAACGGGTATGAATGAGCTGGCAAAAACAGGTAATATGTTGAGATGTGAAAAAGCGTCGAAATCTGCTTCATATGACTATGTGATTAATCGTTTTATGGTGAAAGAAGAATGGCTCAAAGATATCAAACCAATCATTAATTGGGAGACTTTGAAAAGAGATGCGAAGGTTGTCTATCATCCTCAAGGTCAACCACCACAAAACTTGCATTTTGCTTTTCTTGAAAAAGGATGGGTATGTTTATACGCTCATGGAACAAATTCATGGACGGCAAGATACAATGATTACTTGTGGTGTGATCCTGAAGATATTACACCAGTCGAAGATGAAAAGGAGGAAAGAGGATGAACCATTCATACCTTATAAAATACATCGACAAAGAAGGAAAAATCCACGAAGACATCCAGGATGGGATTTCGATTCAATTTATATTGTATGATTATTTGTTTACGGACAAGAAGGTGATTGGATATAAGGAGGTTGAATCATGATTAATAAAGAACAAAGGTTTCGGGAAAAACTTCGGGAGAAGGAAGGAGAGAAAAATGAAAGAGAAGAAATTTAATGTGATGGTTTATGAAGTACTTTCTACAGGAGATGGAAGCCCTTATTATTGGCAAATAACAATAGATAATATTGTTATACGTTTAAATAAATTCTATAAAACAAAAAGGGGGGCCAAACTTGGGGCCAGAAAAGCCCTTGAAAAACTTTACTACAGATTTTATCTGCACAGTTGGGAAGAAATAATTGATATGATTGAATAGGTGAAACTTGACTTAGAGAAAGGAGGTGGTGAAACTTGACTTAGAAAGGGGAGGTATGGTAGTATTGAAGGGAGGAAATTATTAAAGGAGGATTCGAGAGATGAAAAGCTATGAGTTTAGAGTAAGAAGGATTCAGAATATTGATGTCAAAAGAATCGAGGAGGAAGTCCAAAAAGATAATCCTTATGCCATTGGGTTTATTCTTGATGTTGGCGGGGACGATGACAATGCTTTGTATTTATATGAAAAGTTCCTTAGTCTCTGGAGAGGGCCGAATGCTCCTGAAATTTGTGGAGAAAGATTAGATTTTTCCTGGGGATTTTGTCATAATGGATTATTGGAATGCAACACAACAAGAGCAAGATCAGTCAAGAAAGAAGAGCTCTCTCAAGTCATCAAGGAACTAAAGAATCTTCAACAGCCCACAACCTATAAAGTGAAAGTGATCTCAATACCACTATGAAAAACCTTCTCTTAATAATCCTGATGCTGTCATTCCCTGTTATTAGTTATGGTGATGATGGATGGTTTTCGTGGGACGAGGGAAATACAGTCCTGCAAATCCCGGTGACGGTTTTGACTGCAATGGATTTAGGTACAACACTTGATATTACCCGGCATCCGGATCGATATGAAGAAGTCAATCCCCTCTTGGGGAAGCATCCCCCTCAGAATCGAGTGTGGAAACACTTTATTGGATCGTATCTTATTGAAACGGGAATAGTTTATATCCTGCCTCCGAAATGGAGTCATGGGTTCCAGGTGGGAGTGGTTGGAATAGAGTTTTATTGGGTGAATCATAACGTTAATATGGGCTTGAGGGTGAAATTTTAATGGAAAAAGCTGTATACATAGATAGAAAGGGTAACATTTGGATTATTACATATGAAAAAGTTAGTGTTGTAGAACGGAAGGAGATGGGCGGCGTGGCGGAATGGATGTTTGGAGACGCAAAGGAAACCATATGTAGAGTTCTACAGCCTTAAAGCCTTGCAGGGCAGTGGTTCATGCGTAAAGGCTTTGTGCAAGGGTTCAAGTCCCTTGCCGCCGCCCAATTTTAAAGGAGGAGCAAAATGTCTATATTGGCCCGTAGAGAAATATTATCAACCATCATACATGCTGACGATGAAAAATTGACTGTGAGGGAGATGCTTGAATATTGGCAGAATGGATGGCGACCCGGGGATGAAATAAGCCTCATGGATGCCATTGCCGACCTGAGAGAGTTGGCAAGAATATTGGGGGTTGAAAAGGAGGATTAAAGGATGAAAGAATACAAGCATAATGCGAAACAAGAAATACTTAGGCATGTTGAAGGCAGAGAAGTTGAATTTGTTAAAATCGCCATGTTTAAAGGTTATGGAAAAGAACCTTTAAGGATAGAAGGCACATGGGAAGAGGTGTTGCCTAAACTCGATAAGAAAAACGGTTTTGAATATGATAACGGATATGGCGGTCAAAAAATATTTGGATTTATCTGGTACGCAGATGGCACATGGTCTTCCAGAGGCGAATACAATGATGCTGAATGGTGGGAACATCACATTTGCCCGGATAGAAATATTGTGGTTGATGTATAACAAGGAAGGAGAGAGCAAAATTATAAGGAGGCTATTATGTCAAACTTTATCAAAGCCTGTTGTATATGCCACAGGTTACTTGATGACGAAGGGCAGGGGGTTGAGGGGTCAGATTGGAGAAAAATGGATCCGAAACTTTTCATATTCTCACATGGCTACTGTAAGGAATGCTGCCATGATATACTTGATGGCAAAAAAATTAAAGAACAAAAGGAGGCAGGATAATGAGTGCAAACATAGTAAAATATCACAGTATGACGGGGCAAGAAATAATTCTATCGCCGGAAATAGTCAGGAATTATCTGGTTAATGGAGATCCAACGAAAGTTACCGATCAAGAGATAATGATGTTTTTGACATTATGCAAATATCAAAAACTAAATCCATTTTTGCGTGAAGCCTATCTTATCAAGTATGGTAATAAAATGACTATCGTAACAGGCAAAGAAACTTTTCTCAAAAGAGCCGTAAAGAATCCCAACTATCAAGGCCATAGAACAGGTATTACCGAAGATGGTCAAACAGCTTGGGCCGAAGTATATGTACAGGGATATGAAGTGCCTATCAAATGTGAAGTAGATTATCAGGAATATGTTGGTACTAAAGATGAATATAAAAATGGTAAACCAACAGGCAGAAAGATACCAAATCAAATGTGGTCGGAAAAACCTCGTACCATGCTTAAAAAAGTAGCTCTTGTGCAAGCATTGAGAGAAGCCTTTCCTGAAGATTTCGGAGGGATGTATTCACCTGAAGAAATTAATACTATCAAAGATGAATTACCAACAAATGAAGTAATTATAGAATCAGAAAAAGAACTACCTATGCCATCCAAAAGCTCAACAGTTAAAGAAAAGGGTGAACTTTCCGATATGCACCTTAAACTGCTTGAACTGCTGAATGATTATTGTCAGCATGACAAAGAACAAATGGCATTAACTTTGCATAGTTTGACTACCTTCAAGAATAAAAAGGGAGAGGCCATCGAAGGTAAAACATCTCTGTATGAAATATCTGAAGCAGCCGCCAAGACAGCTTATGGAAAACTCAAAAAGATAATGGCAGAAGAGCCGAAAGAATCAGTACCATTTCCAGAAACCGAGGAAATATGACCCTGAAATATTCAGATAAATTGACATTTCAGGCAGAGGGGCACATATATCATTATAACGCTAAACGTGTCCCCTCTAACACACAAGTGCTCAGTGAATATATTAAAATCAAAGTAGGACGTGATTACTATTATGTGAATACAGTTAACGGGGCGGTCATTGATGCATACATATTTGAGGCCGCTCAGGATTTTGGCACGGCAATACACAATGGAGCAAAAATAATTGTTGAGAAAGACTTGGATTGGGATAGCCTTGATGATGATTTAGTCGCTCCACTTATGGATTACCGGCATTGGGTAAGGGAAAATATAAAAGAGCCGATATTCATTGAAGTGCCAATGTATTCCCTGAAATATAACTATGCCACCATTCCGGATATTGTAGCCAAACTCAGAGATGATATTATCCACATCATAGAGATTAAGACCGGAAAGTCAACATTAGTTGGCCCGCAGACAGCCGCCCAGGAGCAAGCATTCAGAGAGAATACAGGATACAAAGGTAAGATTATCCGCAATGTCCTGCATATCTCTAAAAATGGAGAGGATTGCAAGCTGGAGATATGTAAAGATAGGCTGGATTGGAACTATTTCCTTATTAAGCGGAAACTTTATGATTATCAATGGAGAAGTAAATAGATGGGCGGCGTGGCGGAATGTTTTGGAGACGCAAAGATGGTGATACCAGCAGATACGTATCCACAACTTATTTACCAGAATTATCTGTTGATGCTAAGTATGCAAGGGTTCAAGTCCCTTGCCGCCACCCTCAAAATTTGGAAGGAGGAGACCGATGACAAACTATTTGGAAGGGAAAGAGAATTTGTTAGCTTGCCCACTACAGGAAAATGGTGAATGTGGATGGATTTTTGACTATGATTTTGTTAGACGAATTGCGGATATATCTAAGAATATGGAATTTCCAGTTGGAATGGAAGAAGTTGATATCGTCTTAACAATATTACTAAATGATAATAGAATTAAGGCAAGCTAACGTTCAGCTAACCCGCACCAAGAACACTATAGCGGTGGGTGGGTGAACAACCTTAAATAAACAAAACTACAATCATAGAGGATATGAATGTGCTGTCTGCCATGATAAGCGACTGACGAACGAAGTCCACTTTGGAGAATAGAGGAGAATAACCGATGGAAAACGAAAAGACTGAAAGCGGAAAAGAGTCTACTGGCGCTTGTTCGCCTACAACGCTACTTGAACTTAATCTAAAGGAGGAGGGTATGACAATAAGTGAATTAGCACCTGGAACAATTGTTTTTACTTCGGGAGCAAACGGTCGTGAATACGCAGAGGTAGTTGATGTACACGATGGTAAGTGGGCCGGATTGCGGTATCTGTATCTTGATGGTGAGGGATATATGCTCAGCGTGGGTTATAGAGCAGAGCAGATGGCTACTGCAATTGAGGTTACTGATTTTCATAAAAATTTATTAGGTTCATTAGATTAAGGGGGTAGATATGAAAGACGATTCGGTAATTGGGGAATTATGTGTGGGTACATTGGTCAAGGCGGGCCTGCACTATGCCGTAGTAATAGGTGGTGTATCTTATGTGTGTTATCGTTATCTTGGTAGTAAGACAGATCTGTTGCATATGGGTTACACAGCGGCGGATATTGCAGATGCCGTTAATGTAGCCGATTTCATGAAATACGCTTTTGAAACCCGTTTCGGGATGGAAAATGAAAAAGATCAAGATAACTAAGAGATGGCTCTGCAAAAACTATGCTTGTGAGGAAGCCGTTGAGGACTTTTGCAAGCAGAAGGAGAGAGATGTAGTTAAGTTGGTTAAGTTAATGATTAAAAAGAAAAAGTATCGTTGGGCTAGCTGGCTTATAGTTAAAGTATTAGAGGATTCGAATCGACTTAGATATGTTATCCATGCAGCTGAGTCGGTGTTGCATATTTATGAGGATGCTTATCCAGATTCTGACGAACCACGAAAGGCTATCTATGCAGCTAAGATGGTATTAAAGGTGTACGATGGTAAGACTAAGATTAAGACTGAGATTTTTAGTAATGCTACTTATGCTTCTAAAGCTGCTTCTAAAGCTGCAGCTACTAGCGCAGCTGGTTGTGCTGCTGGTACTACTGCTGGTTGTGCTTGCGGTTGTGCTGCTGGTTGCGCAGCTGATAGTACTGCTACTTATGCTACTAGTTGTGCCATTTATGCTGCTAGTTATTCTCTTGACGCTCTTGCCGATAGAAAACTACAAGCAAAGATTGTAAGGTATGGATTGAGCTTGTTGAAAAATGAGGATAAGTATCAAAAGGAGGAGACAGATGAAAGACTATAGGGATTTTAAAGGACCTGGTTTAAAGTTAAGTAAAGAGGACTGTCAATGCTACGAACTTGATGAGTATAACTATGCTATGGCTTCACTAGTAGGATTCATAATGGAAGCTTTTGATTCAAAAGATAACTTCTTAGCAAAGAGAGGAGAAGAATGAAAAAAGAAAACTGTTTAAATTGTAATGGAGTAGAAGAAGAGACTTGCTGTCTTAAACATCACAATAGCAAATGTGATGCTTGCGAAAAGGAGGTATCAAATGAAATATAAACTTAAAAAAGCTGTTAGCCGCACTTGTGCAATGGCAATGCTTCAACGCCATCAGGAAATTAATGATTCGGTCCTGAAGCGCATGGAAGCACTATCAGAAACCTGTAATCTGCGCCAAGACCTTTTACAGGCCATTAAGGAGGTATCAAATGACTAATCTAACCGTAACCGGCGGAGCTGAAACGGTCTATCTGGATCGGGAACTCAGAAGTCGGCTGTATCAACTGGCTGAGGACGAAGGTCTTAGTCGCAACAAAATAATCAATCAGGCTGTCAGGGCGTTTTTTGACAGGTTGGAGGAGGAATGAGATGACAACATTAACAAAATCAGAGAAAATTGCAATAGATATTAAAGAGATAGCACAAAGAATAAAAAAACAACTCAAAAAAGAGTTTCCAGACTGCAAATTCTCCGCGACCATTGAAAGGTACTCTATGGGACAATCGTTATGTATTGCTTTAATGGCGGCTCCCTGGGAAACAATACTCAATGGCAAAAAATATGCACAACTCAATCATTTCACTTTGGTACGAATGCCAGGGTGGAATAATGGAACACAGTTAACCCCTCAAGCATGGAAAGTACTCAAAAGGGCTACTGAAATAGCAAATTATTATAATTACGACGATTCAGACTCTACAACAGATTATTATAATGTTAATTTTGCCCTCCACATCGAAATTGGAAAATGGAATAAACCTTTTCGAAAGATATAACTCCTGCATTAGGAAAAAAGGCCGCCTGAAAAGACGGCCTTTTTATTGCAGGAAGGCCCCATGCAGGCACGGACGCTGTAGCTGTGGCCAACCGATGGATGGGAACACTACAGACGGCCTGCATGGCTTTACCCTTCCTGTGTGAGTATTAATCTATAGCCGTTCCTACTGGATTAATAATCAATCTAGACGTAATATTTTCGGCCATTTCATCTCCCTTTTGTTCGGTTTCGATTTCTTCCTTCATACTTTTGGCAAGAGACTCAATAGATTCAATCATTTTCCGATAGAATTCTTGCCGGGTGTCCTCGATAATTCCTTCATCCGGTAGGCTGACTGTTACATTCTGATACAGGAGCGGAACGCAATCGCTGAAATATCTCCTATCAATGTATATTGACAACTTCAAACTTCCATCGCTGAGAGATTCGATTTTCTGGCATTGACCTTTAATCATATTGTTTTACCTCCGTTTTCAACAATTCCAACCCATAAGTTAGAATTTTTGTTTCTTCTTTCTTATAAGCGATAGTATAGGTAGCATCAGCGGCATAAGAACTGGCCTTGCAAGCATCAGTGATGATATAACTTATATCAGCAGCAGCAAAAGCATGCGCAAGAGCGTCAATAGCTTTTTCAACAGCGAGGCTGGAATTAATAGTAATAGCAACTTTCGCCAGGATATAAGCGACCTTGGCAACGAGATTGGCGGAAAAAATATATTCATTGGATTGAAGATATTTCTCGGCATCTCCTAACGTCTTGTGGAGTGTATCACCATCAAGACTAGCACTTTTATACATAGGCCCCACTTGATTGGCATAGATAGGCAACACTTGTCTGGCCGCATATATGGCATACTTTATCCGGCCTTTTTCTCCCAGAAAGTGGGACAATAGCCAGTTCGCCCCATCGAGCTTTTGTTTTTGAATCAACAACTTGACCAACTTGACCACATCTGTTTCATCTTGCTCACAGACTTTGATGACCTCCTCACAAGCATGATGCTCTTTAAGCCATTTTTTTGTTATTTCCATCTTGAGATATCACCTCCTTGCCATACATGGCAATTAATGTTGCATCTGCCCTTCCGATATCCTTTTTGCGCTTGAAATAATCTGCTTGTTCCGGGCATAATTCTATTGCCCGAATCCGGGAATCATCTTTATTTCCTTTTCCATCCAGCATTTTTTTCTTCCATGCCTGAGGTGTAACAAGCGTATAAGGTAATTTTAAGGCAACAATAATCCCTAACCATATACCAAATCCTTTCCCGAAATTAAACATCGATGTAACACCCTGGCCCGGCATGGCATGCACTTTTTCAATGAATACATGCGCTTCCGGGGATACGCTTTCAAGAAGACCTGCCATCCCGGGGATAAAATATTCTTTTTTGATTTTTTTCCCTTTTTTTGATTCTAATATCGGAGTATCTGCTACGCTGATAATATTACAACCTGCCGGTATCATCACGATTGCACCTGTAAAACCCGGGTCAATGCCTATAAATAACATAACATACCTCCTGATGCTCAATTTTATTGCGTTTATTTTTCAATTTGCGCCTCCCATTTCTTAATCTGCGCCTCTAACTTCTTGATTTTACGCCGATTTATGGTAATCAATAAAATTAAAACATCGGTATTTGTATTCAAGCTGATAGCCATCACAACTCCTTTCTGAAAAATTCATTAATAACTGTCTCAAGTCTGGAAATACTAAATGTCCCACTCTCTCCAGTCTGTGTGTCGGTAATACGGATAAGGAGCCGATCAGGAATAGAATAATCTATATCTTCAAGATAATATTTCCCTATTTGTATGCTATCATATTTCTTATCCGCTAAATCTCTCAAACTGCCACTCCAATACTCAATCCAATTCCTATTCCTAACCAAAGCATATTTTACCCCCTTTTACCCTCTCATATCATTGTGCGCAAAAAATACACAGAATTCAGCTGTTTCCCAGCTAATTGGAGCTTTCCATGACGGCTTTAACTTGCCATTGCTATTTCGACCTTTTAAAGTATTTATTTTCCAGCCATCCCCCCATGAGATAATATCACGGGCACATCTGGCCTTCGATTCCGTGATTTTCATTTGCTTACAATTTGCGCAATTTACCGCTTCATAACGATAAATATCGTCTAAATGTCTCCATTTCATGGTTCGCTCCTTTTCTGATTTTTTAATTTCCAGACTAATGACGGGCAATCGTTACAATTACCCTTACAATTTTTCCGGCACGGTAAATCCATATTAATCTCCCCTTAAATCAATTTTAAGCCCTTTTTTGTTCCAGGACATAATACCTTACCTCTTTCCCAAAAAAGCCGCTTAGAATTTCTGTAGGGCATCATTTACCCTATGTTTCTGATATATTCTAACCCCATCAGGACGGTTCCAACTACCATGTGCTATGCAGCATCATCTTATCAGCTTCCTTATTAGCCGAATTAATGTCATATTTCTTACCTAATCGCTTTGTTTCTTCAGCTGCATCAACACGGGTTATTTGTTTTTTGACTATTTTCTGGATTAATCGGGCAAATTCTATTCCTACCGGCGTTTTTTCTGCTCCACCATAAATATTCTCATATGCCTGTCCATCCTGTTTCTTTTCTTTTTGTTTGTGTTGATTATATTGCAGACTGTCGGCAACTATCCAGAAATCCATAATTGTCGGGAACCGGTAAGGATTAGGCTGGACAGTTTCGATATAATGCCTTACGGCTTGTTCTATAATCTCAGGTTCAAAATCTTTCATTTTCTCAGCCCAATCGGAATAAAATTGTTTTGCCGGTACCGGATTAGGTTGAAAATGGTTAATCAGTCTTTTAAATTGCTCATGCATCCCAGGCTTCATAATAACCTCCGTTTTTATCCATTTTCATACGAAGCTGATCATATTTATCTCTTAGTTTTGCTCCGGATAATATATTTGCTTTCCAGAATGAATCATTTTGTGCAAATTTTATCACTTTTTCAATTTCATCTACTTTTTTCTTATCAATCCGAATAAGTCTATCTATATCTGCAGACCATCGTTGAAGTGTTTTATCAGTCTTTCTGTTATTCAGTTCTCTATAAGAGGGATTGTTTTCTAAAATTAAATCTCCTAATAGTGAAGCAAGTTTTTTTGCTTCAGGATTAGGAGTTTTCTTCTCTTCTTTTTCTCTTCTCTTCTCTTCTCTTCTCTTCTCTTCTTGCACCGTTACATTTTGCCTATATTTTTTAACCCTTTCAGATGAGTTATCTACTTGATATTTATGCCATTTTTCAAATGTAACGGAAAAAGTGTCGTTACAGGATTTAATCTTTATATTGAGGGTTTTTAACTTATCAAAAAAATGTTGTACCGTTACATCATCAGCAGTATATAAATGAATAATCCGGTAAAAATGGGATTTGGAAATATTGATTTTACCGTTATTTCCATGTTGAGCAATCAAAGCTCCTAACCTTACCCAAGCTCCAGCAATATCGTTATGACAATCTGCCATATCCGGATCAGTTAAAATAGATGTCCAGACTTTAAACCATCGCTTATTGTCTGCCATTAAAACTCCTTATAAATAAAAAAAGCCTCTGGCAGAGGGTATGGGCTGTGTGGTTACAGAAAACTGAGGAGGCTAACTGTAAACGAACAGACCTCTGCCAAAGGCATTTGATTTTTCAGGTTTATTTTTACCACGCAGCCCATATTTACATTGTACTCTTTCAATCCGGATAAGTCAATCAATCGCTTTTGCTTTTTAGATCGGAAGAGCGTCGTGTAGGGAAAGAGTGTAGATCTCGGTGGTCGCCGTATCATTAAAAAAAAAAACTATGTAACATTTTCATTTATCTTTTCTATATCTGGA
>CAJVYT010000001.1 GCA_913009765.1 uncultured candidate division Zixibacteria bacterium | reverse complement strand
ATCTACACTCTTTCCCTACACGACGCTCTTCCGATCTTGGTGATATAAGTAATGACGGTTATGGAGATTTTGCCGTGGGGGCATATCGTTATGGCAATAATAAGGGGAAAGTCTATATTTACTCCGGGGCTGATGGTTCGTTACTGATGGAAGTTTACGATAGATACGGAACCAATCAGAAATTGGGTGCATCCGTTGCCGGATTAGGGGATATCGACGGTGATGGCGATCCCAATTTTGCCATCGGAGCTACTTGGGCCGAAGGACCGGGAGATCCCACTAATGATAACAATTTACGCGGTGCTGTATATACTTATGGGTGTACTTTCCCTAATTTGGAATGCCAGAGCAACGATGATTTCGACGGTGATTTATGGAGCAATATTTGTGATAACTGCAAATGGTTTAAAAATATTGCTCAAGAAGATTCCGATGCAGATGGTATTGGTGATTTGTGTGAGGAAGACGCTATTCTACCCACAGGTATTAATCGTGGCATCATGTTTTGGGAAAGAGACTGGGACATGAGCGGTTCTCATTCTCAACTTACTTTTGATACCGTCTTGGCAGAAGGTCCGATCTCTTTTGAACTTATTCCTCTGGTTCAGTATTCCAGTGGTATCAGAGAAATTCCCTGGCAGGGACCGATACAATATACTTTTGCAACTGATGCCGTTTACAGCGGTATGATAACAGTCAAACTGCCTTACCTCGATACCAATCTTGTTTCCGGGCAAGAAGAGAACCTGCAAATATTCCAACAAATAGATGGTACGTGGAGAAATATTACTTCTTCACCTGCGAATACTCTTTACAATACAATTGTTGGACGGACATATACTTTAGGGGATTTTGTTATTGGTAATTGTGAAGATACCCTAGATACTGATGGTGATGGTATCGGAGATTTGTGTGACAACTGTCCGTATGGATATAACCCGTTGCAGGAAGACCTTGATAGTAACGGTGTTGGTGATGTCTGCGAAAATTCCCAGTCACTTTCGTCGGGAGCCAATAGCGGTACTGATCTTGCCACTCCCGCAGGAGATACAGTCAACCTAAATTTCGATATGGTTGGATCAGCAGGGTGATGTAAACCTCTCGGTGAGTGACAACGGACCGGCTTCCGGAGCTAATTTCACTCTTTTTCCTGCAGACCCACCAAGATACTATGAAATCTCAACCGATGCACAATACACCGGAAATATCAGTATCACCTTAAACTACGATGATGCCGGAATGACTGCTGCGGAAGAAGCTCTTGTTGCTCTGTGGCACTATGATGGAAATACATGGGTTGACATTACACAAGTTCTTGACGTAATCAATAATAAAGTAACAGGCAGTACAACTTCGTTATCTCCATTTGTTATTGGAATTTCTGAATCACCTACAGATGTTGGGGACCAGATAGGTTTTGAATTACCAAACAATTTTATATTAAGTCAGAATTATCCGAACCCGTTTAACCCGACAACAGTTGTTGAATACAGTGTACCGACACGAACAGATGTTTTGATTGAAATTTTTAATATCAATGGTCAAAAAGTACGGACACTTGTTAATGGTACCGTCGGTGCCGGAACATATAAAATCAGTTGGGATGGTAATAATTCCCTTGGTCAAAAAGTTTCATCGGGAATGTATTTTTACCGTTTCCAAGCCGGTGACCATGTCGAAACCAAGAAAATGTTATTGCTAAAATAAATCTATAACTTGATAATTAAAAGGGACAGATGAAAAAGTCTGTCCCTTTTTTGTCATCAATTAAACTCTTTTCACCTGTATCAAAGTTTGTATAATTCACAAAATTTAATTTGAAGAAATGAAATTAGCGTTAGTTCAAAAACTATCTCATGTAGTTATATTTCTAAGTCGTTGTGACTCAGAACGCCATTCAATTAGACAGCAGGAAATAGGTTTGAACCCTGCCATTTGTGTCCTGCAAAAAAAACGACCCAAAAGGGCTTGTTGATAAAGTCCAATTTCCTATCATTGCGAACGGAGTCCGCAAAGGCGGACGAAGTGCAGCAATCTTATGTTTTTGTTAAGAACTAAGTTATAGATTGCCACGTCTCGTTTGTTATCACTCACTCGACTCGCAAAGACTGAATGGAGGGTTTATTAGCAAGCCCTATAGTAATAGCAAATATTTATGGAAAACAACCTGTCAGGTATTTTCTGTTGTTTTGGCTAATTCTGTTAGCAAGAGGGGTATATCAATATCAGATTGGTTCCTTTCCATTGGCGACTGACTTCACGGAGTTGATTTATGCATTGGGTGGAAAACCCATCTCGAGGATATTCTTCAACTCACTGACAGAATAGTGGTCAATACCAAGTTGACCAAGTGTTCTTCCCTCTGCGTAGTAATCTTTTTGATGCATCGCGGATGCGATAGAGATTAGTGCATCGCATACAGGAGTGGGGATATTTGCCTTTTTTCCAATTGAAGACATGAAGCACAGACCCATCGGAACATCCTCGGTGATATAGCGAGTTTGTGCGTCAACAGGTCCCTTAGGTGATCCGAATTCTGCGTAGTGGCGAAGAGCTTCCATTGGATCCGCACTGAGATCATCGTAAGTTCGGAACTGGAATGATTCTGCGAAACTCTGAGTAGGTAACTCGAAATATTTCAGTATTGCCATTTTTTCAGCATCCAAATCTCCAACCAATTTCATGATTGTAGGTGTAAAGGACTCGCGATACATCCAAAAATCGCCCTTACTGTTTTCAATTCGAGCAACTGACATTATTGTACCCACGGTGTGAACGATAAGGTTCGGATTGTGAAATGCTGATTCCAATATATTCTGTCTGGCGGTAAATCTGGGAATAATTTCCTTCAAAACTTTCAGTGTCTCCTCAGTTTTTTCAGATGGGAAAACACCGATAGGGTTGCGAATGTTTTCAAAACAAATATTAACTTTTCCCGGAGCGATAATTCGGGAATCAAAAGCTATCGATTCGCCTTCGGCGAACACAACACCTTTCCCCTTGCATTTTGTCGAAAAAAAGAAACTTCCGGCATAGCCCGGCGAGACAAGCAGAATCTGTCCGTTTCGCAGATGAGGCGAGATCAGTTCAGAGAGTTTTTCGTGGGCGACACTTTGCGTCAAGATAAAGATTACGTCCGCTTGAGAAACGGCATCGGGAATATCTCGTGTCGCTTTCTCAATGCTGACTACGCCCTTATCGTCGCCTTTCTCGTATTCTATTTGTTTTTTCTGAATCAATACATCAAAAGAATCTTCGTACATCAAACGAGTTGTTTTTACAATTGTAACCTGATGACCTTGTTTGGTTATCATAGCGGCATGCGATAAGCCCGCATTTCCGGCACCAATGATTGTGACTTTCATTATTTTGTTCCTATTCTGTAAATCAAATATTAATTACATTTTTTCGTGCGAGTTTTTCAACATCATGCAGCGATAATTGGGATGCTGCTCTATCAAGTTGATTGAGAAGTTCTTTTACCCGTAGATCACAGCAACTGTTCCGGCAAAAAACACCTTCTTCAAATCGCCATTCTTCGTTGGAATAATCATATAAATATCGACCCGGTTTGCCGTCGATGTACATTTGAGACTCTATGTAGGCAGCAAAGTGCGACTGAATCTCATTAACGACAAAATGTCCATCAGGAGTTTCAAAGATGTCCACATTGATTGCTGTGTATCCGGCATTGTCAGTTAGCTCGCGAATAAAGTCCAACAGTTCAATAGGAGGATTATACCATCCCACTTTTCCGGAACCACTATGAAATGCCCCATCTGCAAGTTTCTGATGTCCGAAATATGACTCTCCGATTCTAATCATTCGCCATTCGGCTACATCCGGGAGGAATTCCTGAAACAGAATATAACCCCATTCACTATCCCGGCTGTCGGCTCCTCGGCAAACAAGCCCTTTCCCGAAACGATTATTAACATAATGCAAAAGTTCAGTGCGGTTATAAAGAATCTCCACTCCTGCACTCCTTGAGCCCATATCGTGTTTTACTACAATCGGTAAGTCGGCATTTTCAGCAAATTTAAATGCTTGTTCGTCGGAATAGTATACCCATGTCTTAGTATGCGGTATGTTATGCGATTCCAGCCAATAAGACATCCGCAGTTTACTTTCATTCAACCAAACTTCATCGCAGGTTGGGTAAATGATCATGTGCATTTCATCAACTATTATCTTCAATCGTTCGTCGAACATACGTTTCTGTATGCTCACCTTGAAGGAGGGCCAAACAAGAAAAGCATCACATCCGCTACTTTGTATGACTTTTATCCAATCAGAGCCTGAGATATCGAGAGTTTTGTAATGAACCCCCAAGGCTTCACAAGTGGAGATATAAGGTAAATGGTTGTTATCAAATTCTTCGATTATACCAAGCAGATACCCCGGTTTATTTATAAGTTTATCTGCTGATTTAATACCTCGATGAGAATCAAACTGCAGCGGGATAGATGCTCGAGTATTGGATACTTTCATTTATTTCTCTTTCATAAATTATTTTTTTAAAACTCAATAGTTCCGTATGAGATACTCCAATAAAAATCTGGTCGAAATCTCGCAGTTTCCCACAAGTAACAATTATTAAGCATAATTAATTCATCAGCCAACAGTTGCTATTGCTTAAAACATTATTAAGTTTTGGGGGGCTAATTTTGAAGTCCGACAAAAACTCACTGTAAATATAGCAAAAGAATAGTGCTTATTCAAGTCTTATTGTATCTAATTATGGTGATATTTTGTTATTTGAGTAGTATCAAATTGTTAAGGTTGAAGCGGTGTAGTCGGGACTGTTAGAAAGTCAATTATTTATGGACAAAAAAGAAATCCCCAAAGCTGTTAAGCTTCAGGGACTTAAATTTGGTAGCGGGGAGAGGATTTGAACCTCTGACCTTCGGGTTATGAGCCCGACGAGCTACCAAGCTGCTCCACCCCGCGGTATAGGATGAACAATATAGAGAAGTTGTGCCGATTGTCAAGTCTTCTTATTTGAATTCATATAGCTTTTAATAAAATCTCGACCATGACCGGTTTTTAACCATTTTTCATGTTTCATTGCTTCCGAACGAGTAGGAAATGACTTAGTAAAAATTACTTTCCAATTTTTATTAACTTTTGTCGTTTTACACAACCCATTATTATGTTCAAATAATCTTCGTTCTAAATTGTTTGTATGACCTGTGTATAAGTTATCTGATTCTGATTTGATGACATAAGTTATGTACATGAATTGTTTTCCGACGAGCTACTCCGCCTGGGCGGACTCCACCCCGCGGTATAGGATGAACAATATAGAGAAGTTGTGTCGATTGTCAAGTCTTCTTATTATTAAAAAAAATTGAATATTTAACCTGTCGGTTAGTACCTTATATGTAATATTAAAAGCTTAATTTTAAACGGAGAATTTTATGCCATTATGTCCTTACTGCAGCCAAACGGTATCGCTTGAATCAACAAAAAAAGAAAACAGAGATGAAATTCAAAAAGAAGTTGAAGGACTTGTTAAAAAAGAGGTTATGTATACCTGTCCTCATTGTGATAAAATCTTAGGTTTTGCTTTTTTCTTTGGTGGCATAGCTACCGGAAGACCTTAAAAAAAACGGCAGCCATTTAAATGGTTGCCGCTTTTCATATTTTATATATAATAAAATACTATTTTTTTTCACCTTTAAGCATTGAAATTTTCAAAGCAGGAGGTGTCACCAAGGTCGTTACAATAACCATAATAACCACCGCAGAATATGTTGCTGGAGATATAACATCCTGTCCGTCAAGAACCAGCTTTGCTCCAATTCCGGCAAATATTAGTCCGACTTCGCCACGAGGTATCATACCTAATCCAATAGCAAATTTATTGACCGATTTATCAAAAATTGCCAGCGAACAAACTTGTTTACCTAAAATAGCAGCAAGAGTCAATACTGTCGCAAATCCTAAAATTTCAACTTTGGCAAAAGTTGTCAAATCAACCATCATACCCATCCGTACAAAAAATATCGGAACCAAAAAGACAGCCAAAGGTTCAATTAATTCTTCAATAGTATGTTCGCCTCTTTCGCGAAATTTGGTAAAATGAACATCTTCTAAAATCAAACCGGCAGCAAAGGCACCAACTATCGGGGCTAAATCAATCTTCCCTGCTATATAGGCAAGTGCAAAACATATAAACAAACAGATAGATAAAAAGACACCTTTTACTTTTAGTTTAAATGCTAAATTAAAGAAATGCGGAAGTACGTATGAACCTAATACAACAGCACCGACAATAAATAGAACAGCCTTAGCAACAATTATAAAGATATCAAAAGATTCAATACTGGCACCACCTTGATTAGCTGCTGAAATAATACCGGTGACAACCGCCAAAATTATTAACCCCAAAATATCATCAATTACAGCTGCACCTAAAATAATTTTTTCTTCTTTGGTCTGTATCTTCTCAATATCTTTTAAAACCCGAGCTGTGATACCTACCGATGTTGCCTTTAAAGTTGCACCTATAAACAGATGTACCAATGTTTCAGCTTCAGGTAAAAACCAAATAGCAACTCCCCATCCTAAAAAGAATGGAGCGATCACACCAAACACAGCAACCATAAATGATGTTACCCCGACTTTCATCATATCTTTTACCGTAGACTCCAAGCCGACTTCAAACAGAAGGATTATAACACCGAGTTCTGCAAGAATCTCTAAAGTCAAATCATGCTGAAAGGTTGCAAATAAATCAATACCGACAAGTTGTAAATTTCCGATAAGCATTCCGATAACTAATTCGCCCAATACAGCCGGTTGATGAAATCGTTCAAATAAATCTCCACCTAATTTGGCAGCTAAGAGTATCACCATTAGTTCTAAAAGTATGTTAAGAATCAACCCACTATCACTTGATTCGCCGCCTGAGGAGGCATAAGCCATATTGTACCCTGCATAAACTAATGAAAAAGCTAAAAGTATAAAAAATCTCTTTGTGGTAATAAAACGCATCTGAACTCCTATTTGTTTTTATTCTTTACTGGCGAAAATGTAAAGCAATGTCTTAAAATGTACAAGTTTTTTATCTGAAATCGTATTAAAATTTCATATAGGGGTTTAATTGTAATTGGTTTTTCATCAATAATAAATGCTCATGTTTATCAAAAAACTGACGAAAATAATAGAAAGAGCAGTAAACCTGAAAATAAAAAATTGAAGAGTATACTATGTTTATAATTATTGGTGCGGTTATTGTTATTGGATCTATTCTTACCGGCTATGTTTTTGAAGGCGGGCATATATTAGCACTCTACCAACCATTTGAACTCCTTATCATCGGCGGGGCTGCTTTAGGTTCTATGGTCATAGCAAATCCAATAAATGTTATTAAATGTATGGTAAGTCAGGTAACCGGATTATTTAGCACGGCTTATAGAAAAAAAGATTATCAAGACCTGTTGGTTATGATGTTTGAGATTTTTAATATTGCCAGAAAAGATGGTCTTATCGGGTTAGAAAATCATGTCGAACATCCCGAAGATTCCGAAATTTTTAAACGGTATCCTAAATTTCTTAAAAATCATCATGCAATAAATTTCTTCGCAGATACGATGAGAGTTATTATTTCAGGAGCAGTTCAGCCGACTGACTTAGAAGACCTTATGGATAATGATATTGATGCCTTAAGAGAAGAGGAACTACATCCGTCACACGCCTTAAGTACGGTTTCTGATTCATTGCCTGGTTTAGGTATTGTTGCTGCGGTATTAGGTATTGTTATTACAATGGGAGCAATTGACGGACCGCCTGAAGAAATCGGAGAAAAAGTAGGGGCTGCTTTAGTTGGAACATTCTTAGGGATTTTGATGTGTTACGGTTTCTTGGGACCAATTTCTGCCAATATGAAATTTCGAGTAAATGAAGATATACAGTATATCAGTTGTATGAAACATGCATTGCTCTCGTTTAATAAAGGTGTGGCAGGTGTTATTGCTGTTGAATTTGCCCGTCGAACTCTATTTGCCGATGTTCGCCCCAGTTTTATTGAACTGGAAGAAGCTTGTAATGAAAGCAAACGGAAATAACTATTGTGTCTGATAATTCTGAACAACCTATTATAAAAAAAATCATAAAAAAAGGTAGCGATGGTCATCACGGCGGAGCTTGGAAAGTTGCCTTTGCTGATTTTATGACTGCTATGATGGCATTTTTTTTAGTTATGTGGCTGGTTGGTCAAAAACCGGATGTGCGTGAGGGGGTAGCAGGTTTTTTTAGAGACCCCGGTAAATATTCTTCTGAAGGTAAGGAAGGTGTCTTAAAAGGTGCTGCATCTCCAATAAAAAAACAAAACCCGGTCGGTTCTATGGTCAAAAAGAAAGACAATGGTTCTGCGTCTACTAAAGAGAAAAAAGAGCTTGAGATCGCCGCCAAAAAAATTGCCGCACAACTAAAAAAACAATCAATGTTTAATAAACTTAAAAATAATATCAAAATGGAAATGACCTCTGAAGGTTTGAGAATTATTTTAAATGAAAGCGAAAATTCTCCGGCATTTTTTGAACCGGGTTCTGCTAAACTTCTTCAAAAACCTGCTAAGATTTTAATGGTTATCGCTGAAGAACTTGGTAAGTTAGAAAACCAT
Organism: uncultured candidate division Zixibacteria bacterium; assembly: GCA_913009765.1. Next base: position 39,143 of record CAJVYT010000001.1, on the reverse strand, counting down.
ATCGTAATAGAAGGTCACACCGATGCATCGTTTGGCGGAAGAAAAGCATATTCCAACTGGGAACTTTCCACCGATCGTGCCAATGCTGCCAGACAGTTGATGGATGTATCCGGGTTATATAAAGGGCAGGTTAGGGAGGTACGAGGTTTTGCTGATAGATTTCCAATGATAACCAAAGATCCCAACGATGACCGCAACAGACGTATATCGCTTGTAGTGCTATTCCTTTCTCAAGAAAGCAAACAGAATCAAGTTGAAGTTGGCGATGATCTTATGCATGATGTTGAAAAAGGGTAGAGGGTTCACTTTTACATATTTATCCACATTTTGAAATCTAATAATTTCTTATAGTTTCATCTACCCTATGCAGTTACAGTAAAATGGGTTCGTTTTTTGAAATAGCGTTTTTTTAAACACCCCTTAACCGACTCTTAAAAGAGGGGAAATGACAATTATAAAAACATTTTCAAAATGTCACCCCAAACTTTGAATCCAGTCTTCTAAACTCCTCTCCGTCCTTGCCACGGAGTCCAGTCCTTTCGGATTGAAAAATGGGTTCGTTTCGCATATATAGGGAACCTACTTTTACGTTTTTTCTCATTATTTTCGAGGTAAAGAAAATAGCGATAGCAGTTTACAGCGAAATGGCTTTGCTCTAAAAAATGGCTTAAAGCCATTTTTTCTAATATTAATTGTAGTTATTTTGTGCATCTGATTTCTCTTTCATAATTTAGGCGTTCATAGAAAGAGATGTGATGCGAAAGAGGGGAGAGTTTGTAGAGAAAGTGTGATATGGGTGGAGTTGACAATGGGGATGAGGGTGTGTATTATAAAAAGCTATAACAATTTGTAAAAATTATATTTATAGATAGCCACAACAACTCTAAAAGAAGATTTGATAACTATGCCACTATATACTCCCAAAAAAGTTCCTTTAAACTGGTATCAATATGAAATAAAATTATTAATAGAATTACTTAAAGTTTATATAAGTAATGTTGAAAATCAGATTAAATCAAGTGTAAAGCAATATAATAAGAAAATTGAAAAAGGAAGAGTATATAAAGTTATAAAAGTGCTAAACGATGAAGCTCCATCTGACATTATAGACACACATGAAGGACTTGATAGTCTGACTTGGGATTTGGAGAAAATATTTAAAGAGTATTTCCCTAGTCTTCAAAGACGGTCTGCGTTAATTACATTATTTAGCGTTTTTGAACATACACTCAATGATCTATGTATTCTATTTCAAAATACTGAAAATTATAAAATTGGATTTAAAGATTTAAAAGGAAAAGGAATTGATAGAAGCATAATGTATTTAGAATTAGTTTCAGATATTCCAATTGATAAGGGGAATAATATATGGGAACGAGTAAAATTGATACAAAAGATTAGAAATATCGTTGTACACAATGATGGAGGACTAATTAAAGATGATGGAACTCCGAAAGATGAATTTAAAATTGTTAAACAAAATAATTTCCTTTCAGGGGAAAAAGAGGTTTTCGTAGAAGAAGGATATTTGAATTATGTACTTGAATCTTTTAACGCTCTCTTTAAATATATAGATAAACTTATTCAAGAAAAAAATGGATAGGAACAACAAATGGCGACATACAAAGATATACAAGATTGGGTAAGAAAGAATCATAATTTTGTTCCGAAGTCGTGTTGGATTGCACATTGTAAAGAATTAAACGGAATAGCGGTTAATATAAGTAGAACTACATCTCGACAATACCCATGCCCACCAAACAAACGTCTTGCTAAAGAAAAAGCGTTTCATCATTTTGATTGGTTGTAAATTATTATCTAAAATGTGTTGATGACTTGAAGAATTTTAAATCTCGTTTCTGTTCCGGACTCCGGCTCCGGGGCTTGTTGATAAACCCTCAAAAGGCATCGTCGGGAACCCTTTCCCGACGATTAAACAGTCAGGAAAGGGTTCCTGACTGCTCAAGTTGTGACAATTTGGACTTTTTCAACAAGCCCTCCGCCGGAGAGGAGTTCAAAACAACTGGTTCCCCGACCAAGTCGGGGATGGTTTGAAGAGTGCATACATCGACAAGTGCCGTATAACTAATGACCGGATTCCCAATCAAGAGGCTGTGTCACAATGCTGAATGTTGGTTCACAAACCCACTTTGCGGTTTCAGAAACCAACATAACAACCGTAAACAATAACCAACTTTAATCATCAAATAATTCTGTTGGATCAATCTTAAATTGCAGCATATTTGCAGTTAGCCGTCCCCCATCACCACCTTTTCTTTGAGCAGTTATACGACCAATTTTTAGACTACCACGAGGAGATAACTCTACACTTCCGGCACTATAATGATTAATAACAATATTCATTGGTTTTAGTACCCATTGAGCATCAGACATTACTTTTTGAGCAATTAGCATCCATTCTGCAGCAAATGGACCTCTACCCTTTAAAATATCATTTACAATTAGAGGCTTATTTGATAAAAAGAAATTTATTATCAGATGTTGATCTTTTTTCGTAAACTCGTTTATAAACATTCTTCTTGAATCTTTTGGATTCTCAATATTTGGTTCAATTTCACCGGTAAAATGTTTTAAAAGTATTTTTACATTATCAGGAATAGACCAAAGTTCAGAATATTTATCTACCCATCTTTTATCAATCTGATTAAACCCTGAGCGAGTTGATACCAATTTTACTTGTATGTTTTCACGTGAAATAGCATCTTTTGTTTCTATTTCAATTTGTACTTGTACATCTGTTTTTTCTCTTGTAATTATTACAGCTTGTACATTTTTGATTTCATCAAAATTGTACCCCATAATTTTAAGCCATAATTTTGCTTCAGGGTCAGTTCTCCAGTGATCAAATTTATAGGCTATATATTTTTCATTCTTAAAACCGTTTTTTGCCGTTTGAGAGCCAATTTTTATCAGATTGTTATTTTTCAATGCAGTACTTTCTTAATAATTAAATCCTGTAGAATATACTGTAAAACATCAACAACAACAGAATTGCCAAACTGTTTGTAACTTTGATATTTTGAACTATGCATTATAAAAGATTCCGGAAATGTCATCAGTCTTGCACATTCTCTTGGAGCAAGTTTTCGTACTTTTCCATTTGTCGCATACAAACCTGTTTTTGCTCCTATACCGCCACCATAAGCGGAAAGCGTGATTGCATGACCACACTCGTGATAAATTCTCTCACCTTGTCCGCCCTTATTTACAGTTCCAATACGAATAGGTTTTAAGGGATAGTTCCCAAAAATATCAGGCTCAATTTTTTTTGATGTGTTAAGAATAATATCTTCTCTATTTATGTAGAATTCTTCAATATACTCTTTTTCAAGAAAAATTTCTTTTAACGTAACACTTCTCATTGAGGGTTTTACAAATTCATAGTTTTGGATGTTTATTTTTTCTTGTCGAAAGGCTAAAACATATATTCGTTCTCTGTTTTGCGGAACACCAAAACAACTAGCATTTAATACTTTATGAAATACATTATACCCTAATGATTCAAGTACATTATATACAGTTTTTAATGTATTGCCATTGTCATGATTTTCAAAATTTCGGACATTTTCTAAAAAAAGGAACTTAGGTTTATGATATTTTGCAATTCTCACTATATCAAAGAATAAAGTTCCTCTTGTGTCATTAAAACCTTTTTTATTACCTGATATGCTAAATGCCTGACATGGAAATCCTGCACATAAAATATCATGTTTTGGGATTTCTTTCTCATCAACTTGAGTAATATCACCCTCCGGCATATCACCAAAATTATTCTTATACACTTCTTGAGCATTTTTATCCCATTCTGAACTAAAGACACATGTTGCTCCAAAAGAATCTAAAGCATATCTAAACCCTCCAATTCCTGCAAAAAGATCAATATATTTATAATCCTCTAAAGAATGAGATAGTCCATTTATCTTAAGCATATAATAAAATAGATATATTAATTGATTTAATCAATCACATAATTCCTTCCCATAAAAAAAGAGAGTGCGATTCACACACTCTCCTTGAAATCATTTATCTATCGTTTGTAACGGTTATTTTTCGCGAAGTTCCAGCATTTCTTTTCTGATATCCTGGGCAACTGCTTTAATTTCCTGCATAGATTTTCTTACTCGACCTGTGGCAGCTTTGTTGCCGGCTTCGGCTTTTTCTACATCACCTTTGATTGCTTCAACGACTTCGATTAGTTTTGTGTAACTTGACATGTTGGACTCCTTCATATCTGTCTAAGAGTTTTTTTAATTTTCTAATTCCATAAAGATGCGTAATTTTACTAATCTAAATCTCCTTTGGCAAATAAAAAATCGTAAAAACAGTGGATTTTATGCGTTTTTTTCCTATATTTGACCAAAATAACAAAATATCCCCCGTCTGTAAATGATACGGGGTTTTTCTGTATTGCAAAATAAAGGCACCTTATGACCACCAAAACAATAAAACAGCATAGAACTCTTTTAAACCTCTTAGACCACTTCCGTCGTTCTCAATCTCTTATTGAAACAGTTAATTCTTTAAACTCAAATAATTTAGATGCTGTGTATGTTTCAGGACTGCATGGCTCATCGCCATCATTTTTGCTTAAATCCCTTCATTCTGATATAAAAAAGCCTATTTTTATCATAACAACCAACGGCGAAACAGCCCGAGACATCTTTGATGACCTCTCACAGCTTCATCCGTCTAAAAAAGTTAGTTTTTACCCCTCAAGACAGATTCTTCCATACGATTTTCGAGCTCCGCAGGGTGAAATTATGGGACAGAGAATTTCCACTCTTTCGTCACTTTTAAATAACAACTCTGATTTTATTATCGCTCCAATCCGTGCTGTTATGGAGCCAACAATAACAAAAGAAAATTTGAATGATAACAGGCTTGTCTTAACAGTTGGCTCTGAAATCGATTTAGAAGAACTTGTACATAAGCTGCTTACTTTAGGATTCAGGCGAGTTGCCAATGTAGAAGAGGTTGGTGATTTTGCTCAACGAGGAGGATTGATTGATTTCTTTACACCGGGGTCTGATGCTCCTGTACGTATTGAGCTGTTCGGTGATGAGGTTGATACCATTCGTAATTTTGATGTTCGTTCACAGCGGACAATAAGCAAAGTAGATTCTGTCTCTATTCTTCCAAAACGTGAGATTCTGATTACACCGGAGACAGTTGAAAAATATCTTGAAAAGCTCTCAGAAGATGATGCAGATTTTATCCGTCATAGATATTTAAATGATCCCGAACTTCCCGGGCTTGAATGGCTTTCTATTATGTTTGGTCTTTCACAAGGTTCGTTGTTTGATTTTATCACAGATGACACGATTCTTTTTTTTGAAGGTCGCGGGTCGTTAGAAAATGAGACTGAAAAAATTATGGAAGAAGCTGTCATACTTTTTGAACGGTTTAAAAGCAGACTGCCCGGGATTCCAAAACCAGATACGTATTATCTGACATCAGAACAGATTGACTCACATTTTGCATCATATAAAAAAATTGATATGCTTCCGTTTAAAGGAGGCAAAAAAAATATAATAGATTTTAAGTGTTCTCCACATCCGTCATTAGGAGCAAGACTTGATTTACTTGGCGACACACTTCGTGAGTACAACCAAACGAATTTCACTTATATGATTGCAACCGACAATCAAGGACAAGCCGACAGACTCAAAGAACTGATTTCCGAAAAATCTAACATAGCCTTTGACCCTGTTATAGAAGTTGCCGATCTCAAGGGTGGATTTATTGCTCACGAGGCAGGGTTTGCACTTTTAACTGATCATCAAATTTTCAGCAGGCATCATCGAAGAGTCCGTAAGAAAAAATATAAAGAGGGTGTCGCAATTTCAGATTATACCAATCTGACCCCCGGCGATTTTGTAGTTCATACTGAACATGGTATTGCAAAATATATTAGGCTTGAAACTCTGACACTTGATAAACGCAGTCGTGATTGTCTGCTGCTTATATATGGTGACAACGATAAGCTGTTTGTTCCGATTGAAGAATTCAACCGTGTCTCAAAATATGCCGGCAAAGATGCTGACCCGTCCTTAACTCGATTAGGCGGTCCTTCTTGGGATAAGCTCAAGAAAAAAACGAAAAAAGCTATAGAACTTATGGCAGAAGATTTGGTACAGCTGTATGCCGAGAGGAAAGCATCGAAAGGATATGCCTTTGGTGAAGACACTGTCTGGCTCAAACAGCTTGAGGCATCTTTTCCTTTTGAGGAGACCAAAGACCAACTTCGGGCTATTCAAGAAGTCAAAGCTGACATGAAATCAGAAAACACAATGGAACGTCTTATCTGCGGAGATGTCGGATTTGGAAAAACCGAGGTAGCTGTTCGGGCGGCATTTAAAGCAATAGATAAAGGCAAACAAGCGGCGGTATTAGTCCCTACAACAATTTTGGCACAACAGCATTATGAAACATTCAAAGAACGGTACCAAGATTTTCCGGTTAATGTCGAAATGCTCTCACGATTTCGAACTAAAAAAGAGCAGGATAAAATTATCGAGGATATTGCTCTTGGGAAAGTAGATTTAGTCGTTGGTACTCATCGCTTGTTTTCCAAAGACATTTTCTTTAAAGATTTAGGGCTTCTTGTTATAGATGAAGAACATCGTTTTGGGGTTCGCCATAAAGAAAAACTGCGAAAGCTCAAAGCAAATGTTGACACTCTTTCGATGACTGCAACACCGATACCCCGTACACTGCAAATGTCGTTGATGGGTGTTCGTGATATGTCGCTGATAACAACATCGCCAAAAGACAGACTTCCGATTATAACAGAAATTTCCGAGTTTGACCCCGGTATGATTGCGACTATTGTTCTGCGGGAAATTGATCGTGATGGGCAGGTCTTTTTTGTTCATAACAGAGTGCAGACAATTGATGCTATGTATAACTATCTCAAAAAATATATCCCCCAAGCAGAGATTGTTGTTGCTCACGGGCAGATGCATGAGAAATCGCTTGAGGGTGTTATGCACGCTTTTATGAACAAACGCTACAATGTTCTTTTGTGTACTTCAATTATTGAATCAGGGTTGGACATTCCAGAAGCCAATACAATTATTATTAATCGTGCCGACCGGTTTGGTTTGGCACAGCTCTATCAACTTCGTGGACGGGTCGGAAGATCTTCAAAAAGAGCTTATGCATATCTTTTGACGCCCTCAACAAAATTAATGCAAAAAGATGCTGTCAAACGTTTGCGGGCAATCGAAGCACATTCCGATTTAGGGTCTGGCTTTGCTCTTGCTATGCGTGATTTGGAAATCAGAGGTGCCGGTACAATCTTGGGGGCAAAACAATCAGGGTTTATTGAAGAAATCGGGTTTGAGATGTATAATAAGCTGCTTGAGGAAGCTATTGCCAAATTAAAAGGTGCCGAGATTTTTCGACCGCCCGATACAAAACTGGAATACGATATCGAAATGTATCTTGATAATAATTATGTGAATAATCGTCAGCAAAAAGTTGATATCTATCGTAGAATTGCAGATTGTCATCAATTATCAGAAGTGGAATCTATTCGTGATGAGGTAGTCGACCGGTTCGGTAAACTTCCACAATCAGCAATAGATTTATTTGATGGTGCCGCGGTGAAAATTTCTGCCTCGCTTTTGGAAATTGAAAAAGTGAAGATGCGTAAAGGAATAGTAAACCTCTTTTTTGAAGAAGGGAAAATTCTCAAACGTGAAGAGGTCGAATCACTCCGCAAAGCAACCGACTGCCCCATGGAGTTTTCATTGACAGGCAATATACAAATAATTATAGATATGAGTAAGACAGAAAAAAATCGTCGGCTTTCCGATTTACGGGGAATCTTAGGAAAAGTTTAGTACTTAAACAATAAATGAATTATATTAGCACGTATAATTCAATATACATAATAGAGTGAATAATTATTAATAAAAGGTAACAAATCCAAATGGACGTACACGAATATTTCGGGGGGATTGACATTTATCTTTTTGACCAGATTCAAAAAGGAACATTTAAAAAGGGAATGAAAATTCTCGATATCGGGTGCGGTAACGGTCGTAACCTTATCTATTTTATGCGTAACGGTTATGATGTCTATGGTGTTGACAATTCTACTACGTTTATCAAAAACTGTAAATTTCTTACGAAACAATTAAACCCTAAACTGTCAGAAGATAACTTTCGAGTGGAATCGCTTGATAAACTTTTATTTGATGATGCGACTTTTGATGCGATAATTTCTTCAGCAGTGTTGCATTTTGCTGAAGATGACAACCAATTTAAAACTTGGCTCAAAGAATCGTGGCGGGTGTTAAAAGTCGGCGGTTTTATGTTTGTACGGATAGCTTCTACGATTGGTATTGAAGATAAAGTTGAACTGATAAAGGGCAGACGGTATCATCTGCCGGATACATCTGAAAGGTATCTTGTTGATGAAGAACTTTTGCTTTCGCTTACCAAACAGCTTGGCGGTGAACTGGCTGAACCGATAAAGACTACCAACGTACAAAATTTACGTGCTATGACAACTTGGTGTCTTCGCAAACTCGACAAAACATCCGACGCACACGACAAGGGTCTCGACAACACCGGCGGCTTAAAACTGTATCGCGAGTAAATACAAGAGTGTCTTGTAATAAATTAAATTGTACCGACAGGGCATTGCCCTGTCTTATTTATAATAAGTCATGCTGAGCTTGTCGAAGTATGCTCCAAATAGTCAGCCTAAGTAGAATTCATCGGAGTCCAGAACAGAAACGAAAAAACAACACTCTTAGAGTCAATAAACTATTTTACAACCACCCAAAATGATGAAACGCATTTTCGATATATGGTTGTTTAAAGAGTGGACATGGAACTTGTCGAGGTGTAGTTCTACTTGTATTAACTACTATCCCGTTTAACTCTTTACAATGAGCAATCCAACATGTTTTCGGTACGAAATTATGATTCTTCCGCACCCAATCTTGTATATCTTTATACGTTGCCATATGTTAATTCCCCTTTAATCGTCTTTATTAGTTATAGTAATTATTTCACTTGAATAAGCTCATCTATGTGTTTAAAAAGTGCTGTAAAAGATTTAAGTACAAATGATAAATAACCTTCTTTGAGAATAACCTCTTTTACACCTTCAAGAAAAATATTTTGTTGTACAATATTCTGTTCATTTTTCCTTGGGTTACCATGATAATCAATCAACTCGCTATCACAATGAACAGCAAGATTTCTAATTTTTTGAATTGATTTTATCTCTTGCCAACACTTTATTTTTTTATCGATTGGAAGTAAAGCAACTAACTCTAAATACTCGATGCTTCTATCAATTCCTGAACCCTTAATATTTTTAAAACCAATTTTAAAATCTTCAGTTTTTTGAAAAAGAATACATAAGTCATTTAGAATATGTTCAAATATACCGAATAATGTTATAAGAGCAGATCTTCTTTGAAGAGAAGGAAAATACTCTTCAAATATGATCTCCAAATCCAATGTCATACTATCAAGTCCTTCATGTGTGACTGTAACATCAGAAGGGTCTTGATCATTTAAAATTTTAATAACTTTTTGTGAATATTCTGTCTCTTTTTTCTTATTGTATTTCTCTACATTAGTGTTAACTTGATTTTCAACATTACTTATATAAACTTCAAGTAATTCAATCGATAATTCTATTTCATACTTATACCAGTTTAGAGGAACTTTCTTAGGAATATATAATGGCATATTTTATTAAATCCTTTCAATAACTTGTCAATATTAATCAAAACGATAATTTTTTTAAATTTAACCCTTCTTTTTTACTTTATAATACACAACCACCTCCATCTTGTCAATGTTTGCTATATCACATATTTTCTACAACAACAATGCTGTTTTGCATTACATCTCATAGTATGAAAGAACTATCTACTTAAGAGGAAGACAGATGAACAAAAACACTACAATAAAAATAAACAAAAAAATGGCAGGTCTCGGGGAGACCTGATCTACTTTTACTTAACTGATATTTGTAAATATAATTTGTAAGAAATTCTCTTTTCAATTGATTCTATATAAGAACGAGATAATTAATCAATGACAAGTTATCATATTCAATATATAGGATGTATTGCGATGAAATCACAACAACTTAACAAAGCATTTTTTCTTAAGTCACTATTTTCTTTTATTATTATAGTTTTTGGAGTTACAGCCGGTTTATTTCTTGGTAATTTTTTTGGATTTACAAGTAAAGTAAACAGCATGTCTTTTGAACCGGAGAAGATTACTCAAGATACAAATTTAGAGCTGCATCAGAAATTTCCCGAAGTACAGGTAGATGACTTATTAGATTTTCAAAGTAGCCTTACACCGCTTCTTGCAGGAAAGAAAACGTTACTTTGTTTTGTCAGCAACGGCTGTGATGCTTGTATTCAATTTGTAAATGCCATTTCAGATAAATCAATCCTGCCTGATAATTCGTATCAAATTATTTTACTTTCTCCCGATGTAGAATTTTTTAAGAAGAACTATTCATTTTCGGCATATCAGGTAAATTGGGATTTTTTAGAAAGCCAGCATATTAATAAGTTTCCTACAATTATGGGTATAGATGAATCACGTGCAATTAAATTTATACATACCGGATATATACCTCAATTGGATATCGATTATCTAAAAACATATTTATAAATCTATCAATTCGTTGTTTGAAGACTATAAGTAATTAGTTGGGAACATGTATATACTATGTTTTTTTGAAAGAAAGGAGAAGCTAAAAAATTAAATTCACACATATGAGGCAAAAAATAATTTGTGAATTTACGTTCTAGAACATTCTGCTTTCAGCAGAGATAACTCAATCTTCATAAAGGAGCAAATCTATGAAAAAATTATCCCTTTTTGGTTCTATCCTTGTCCTATCCCTTTTACTTGGTATGGGGATAACTCTCTTTATTCCTCAAGATGTACAGGCGGTTCCTACATGTACCGCTACGTCAACATATAAAATTGCTATTGGTGATTGCACTTTTAAATGTCAACCTGGTTACTTTGGTACAAAATATGCAATTTATGCAGGGTATTATTCATTCTATGATCCCATTACACATGAATATGTTTGGGGTCCTTGTGATTTCCAAGGATACTATTGTGCGTGTACAAAAGATTATGTTCCACATCAAGATCCTATTGATTTATAGCAGATAATCAATTCTCTATTGTCTAAAATAACGAATAATTTGTAAGTCAGAGTCACATAGATTCTGACTTACTTTGTATTATAGGTTTCTGCAAAGACAGAGCAATATCCTGTCGATACAACTGGAGAGGTTGAGGCATGCCTCAACCCTACAAAATCTGTGTAAAAAAAAGAGGGGATTAAGGGGTGTGTAAAAAAAAGACGGTTAGCGAACCGCCTCTACATATGAGGAGCACATCCGAATAGGCGGACTGACCAGCAAGTTTTTGGTTCTGTAGGGAACAGGCACAGCATGCCTGTTCCTAAGAGAGGTTGAGGCATGCCTCAACCCTACAAAATGTCTACACAACCAGCTTTGCCATGAAGTCTTGGCAAGACATTGTTTCGCAGTTAAAAATTGTTTTTTTCATCTCTGCCTGACGAGTCACATCAAGAAGTTGATCCGTCAATGAATTAAACTTGGCATCGAGATCATCCTGTGTCATTGGTTCTCTCGGGTCGCCTTTTGGATATTCAAGATACGCTTCAAAACTGTCGCCTTTGGTAGTTTTGACAACAACTTTCGAGGGCTGTTTTGCCGGGAACATCGCTTCAAATTCTTCTGAAGCGACCCCTTTGATTTTGTCAATCGTTTCCCAAATTGCAGGGCCTTTCATCTTTTCTTCAGAGAACGAATTTGTCGTAATCTTACCGTCGACAATCGCAGATGCGATACAATACGGTAACGAATGGTCGGCAGTCTCGCGGGATTCCGGACGGTACTTGTGCGGATCAAACAAAATATCACAGGCTCTGGCAATAGTTGTTACAGAAACTTCTGCAACATCTTTGTACGTCAAATTGTTTTTCTGCATAACTGTGAGAGCCGCTGAAATATGTGTGTGCGTGAGTGCTTCTGTCGGGAACGCTTTCATAGAGCATTCTATAATTTTGAAATCTTTGCCAAGATTGCCGACAAGGGCTTCATCGTCCCATCCTTCGCCGAAACAATCTTTGAATCCTTCTTTTCCTTCAATGACTGCTTCTGTGCCAGTGTATCCTTTTTGTGCCATGAGTGCCGCAAAGACGCCGCTCTGCACCGCCATGGGGTCAACAGTGTTTTTCATCATGGTAAGTTTACCGGCGGTCGGACAACCGATAGTATGGTTATGACAACCGGAGATGCCGATTGCATTGACCATCTCATCTTCGGTAAGCCCCATAAGTTTACCCGCAACAATCGGGGAAACAAATTGGGTAAGAGTAGCATGGTGCCATTTACGTTCCCGTACTCCCGGAGTAGCAAACAGACACATACGCATTTCAAACTCGTAGGCGAGAACTATCGCAACAATAACTTCTTCCATCGATGAACTGACCATCTCACCAACCGCAAGAGCGGCAGGGATAATATCTGACGGATGCGAAGGGTCTTCTTTCCAGTAGATGTCGTTGAAATCTAATGCACGCACCATAAGTGAATTAACAAGTGTCGCATTGACTGCAGGAATCTTGTCACCAAATCCGATAAGGGTTGCCTCGCCTTTGCCTGCCATATCTTTGTAGATGTCACGCAGGATGTTTAAATCTTTGGTGTGGTAACCACCGAATGCACATCCGACCGAGTCATACAGGAAGCGTTTGACTTCGTGGACGACATTTTCAGGTAAGTCTGAATATTTAAGTCCAATGGCGAACTTCGCCATCTGTTTTGATAAAGTGTTTTCCATTTTTGGAGAATCCTTTTATTTAGAAAATCTATTTATATATCAATTTGGTTTAATCCAAAAATATGCGTCATCATTTGTATAGTATGTTGTATTAGTAATATCTTGCTTGTTATAAGTATCTACAGTACCGCTAAGACTGTCATCATAGCCGACAGGATTAAGGTTCACCCAAGCACGATCACCTTTTTTTGATTCATAACCGAATTCACTTCTTATAGGAGATGAAAATCGAAACAGGTTTTTTGCCATGTATGCTAAGTATACAATTTTTTCTTTTGGTTGACCATTCCAATTAATGTCATTAGGAAGGAGAAGTTTTTCACCTTTGATGATTTTTTTACGTACTTCTTCAATACTCAGAAAATTACTATCAGCATCAAAAAAGTAAGCAGCGAAAGTTGGATCTACATATAACCATTTTTTGAGAGAGTCTGAATATACAATGTTAATAACATGGCAGTCATTGTCGGCTTTATCATAAGGAAGACAAGTAATATGGCGGGACTTAAAACCCATCGAAAGATATGCTTCGTTTAACAAAGTTGCCATCATACGACAGTTTACACCTTTGTTTTCTTTCTGGCAAGTTTCAATAATATTTAGTGCATTTTTCGGATTTGGATTAGCACTACCAGTAGAACCGTTGTGGCGAACAATTTTATTTGCCCAGTGAAGTAGGTTTATGATTTTTGAAATTTCGGAACCATTACCAGCGACAGATTCGAGATTATATTGTTTTCGTAATTCAATAAGATTTTTATTGTTTGGAGTAGAGTATGTGAATTCGACATTCTTTGTATTTGATGAATTGTAAACGGCATACTCTTTAAGTAAATTTAATTTATCCGAATAATTATTTTTAGCAATTTTAAAATATGTAACAGTAAGAAATTTTGTGTTCTCTCCACTTATGACTTTAATGTTTTTGTGAATGCTGTCGGGTGTAAAAATAAGAGTATCAGTTGTTGAATAAATAGTCATACTTGTTGCTGCTTCACTATTGACAGTATCATATAAACCGATTGCTGAAAATGGGAAAGCAAGTGTATCTTCATCACATTGTAAATAAATGGAATCGTTGCCAAGTGTCAGTGTTTTTATAAATTGAGTTTCATTGATTTTTTGTTCACTGCATCCGATAAGCAGCAACATAAGAAAACTTATGAGGAAGATAGTTTTAATTGATGTTGATAACATAATAATAATCTCCTTTTAAAACTTTTCTATTCTATAAGAATAAGATTCTCCACCGGATTTTGGCAGATATACAGATACACCATTAGAGAAAATTTTTATTTTATCACCGTTACAGGAAGAAAGAAGTATATACTCTTCGTTTTCCTCAGTAATAGAATCATATAAAATACCGTTAACAAAATTACAAGAACCTGGGGCAAATTGAGTTGAATCAATAATAAGTTCTTCTTCTGTGTTATCTTTTTGAAAAACTGAATTTTTAAATAATTCTAAATCTCTATCGGGTAATTTTCTAACTCGTTCAACCTGTTTTCTTGCCATTCCTTTGTTGTTATATTTCACTTGGGATGCACCAAAATATATATTGGCGTTAGTGGAATCACCACTAAGATATAAAACAAAATAGTGAGTATCGGTATATATAGTGTAGCTACCTTGGGAATTAATCCAAACACCCTTTCGCCATTCTGCTAATTTAGATGCGGTATCTCTTTGTAAGGGTTTTTGAGAACTACAACTTAAAAAGCAAATTATCACTAATGGAAAAAACAATGTAATTCTGTTAATCTTTATTCCAAACATACATTCCTCCTAGTTTACGTAGAGCAGCATCTCTGTGATCCTGCCCTACAAATTATTTATTTAATGTTCATCCCAATACTCATTATAATAATCATTTACACTTATAAGCGAGATACTACTATCAATACTTAATGAATCCAAGTGAGTTCTTAATATTGCTTCTGAAGTATAATAATTAATTTTTCCTGTAGTACAATCAAGAATAAACCATTTCTTATTTTCAACTTTTCCATTAGTATAATATATATTATTTCTATCTAATTTCACAAATACTATGTTGTTAACTATATTCAGTGAATCAATCCCGTAGATGTCAGGGTTTACTACACTTACACTATTTGTATCATTCCATATATCCAATATTGCTTCATATGGGGCATCTACCATTGATAGTTGGTATGGATATTCCAAAGGAACGCGGTAGTAATCTGCGAACCCAGGGTCATTCCAATACCCAGTTCTATTTTCTATATATGAATAAGCTATAAATACTGATGTACCTAATGATAGAATAGTACAGAAACTTAAAATTATTATTTTAATTTTCTTTGTTATTACATTAGAATTAGTTTGTGTTTTATATATTTTTACTATTGGTAAATAAAAAGCAACAAATAAAAAAACTGTAATTAACCAAAACAAGCCAATTAAAAATAATAGTGAAAAAATAAAATCCATAATTCCTACCCAATCGCTTTTTATGTAGGGCAGCATCC
Organism: uncultured candidate division Zixibacteria bacterium; assembly: GCA_913009765.1. The sequence continues at coordinate 23,745 of CAJVYT010000001.1, read as the reverse complement.
CTGTGATGCTGCCATCATAAGGCGGGATCGCACGGATCCCGCCCTATTGCAACTTACTCTTCACCCAGTTTTCAAGTCCGCCGATGATAATCAATTCCTGTGCGGCGGCACCTACCGGTGACAAACTGTACTCTTTATTATTAAAAGTCAGCTTCGCAGATGCAAAGTCTATCGCAATTTCTTTTTTAGTATACACTGTCAGTTTTTCTGTACCTTGTTCAGCTTTTAAATCGTTTACAAGTTCGGGACATTCGATTGCCAAAAAGCCATTGTTGATTGCGTTGCGTTTGTATGTTTCAGAAAATGACCCCGCAATCACCAAACGAATACCACGATGCATGAGTGCCGTTGCCGCTTGCTCACGTGAGGAACCTGAACCAAAGTTATATCCACCAACTAAGATGTCACCTTTGTTAACAGATTTTGCAAAGTCGGCATCGTAGTTCTCCATGACAACTTCGGCTTGCTGTTTGGCGGTGAAATCATCGATGTAAGTATACTTTCCGGGGTAGATACCGTCGGTGTTTAAATTATCAAGATGACAGAAAACACAATCGCCAGAAATAGATTTAGGAAATCCTTCAACAATATTTACCGATGCAGTTTTAACCGTTTTTTTATTTTCTTTGATAGAAGCGTTTACTTTTTCAACATACATTTCAAACGGCATTGCGATATGACCAGCCAGTGCCGATGCTGCTACAACCGCCGGAGATGCTAAGTATGCTTGGGCAGATTTGGAACCCATACGTCCTTTAAAATTTCTGTTTGTCGCAGAGATACCGACTTCGTTATCTTCTAAAAGTCCTACCCCCAGCCCAATACACATACCGCATCCGGGGGGAAGTTCTTTGGCACCCGCATTAACAAGTTTTTGCCAGTCACCACGTGCTTCGGATTCTGCTTGTACTTCTGAAGATGCCGCCGCAATATAGAACTCAACAGAGTCGGCAACTTTTTTGCCATCAACAATTTCAGCCGCTTGAGCTAAATCTTCAGCCCGACTATTTACACATGAAACCAAATATGCTTTTTGAATTTTAATATCAGACATTTCAGAAATCGGAGTCATTACTTTGACATGGTCAGGACCCGATGCGTGCGGAGTGACAGTTGACAAGTCAAGAGTCAGTTCTTTTGCATAAAAGGCATCACTGTCGGCTTGCAGATTTTCTGTTTTTAATTTTTCAAGTCGAGATTTGTTCAAACGAGGATGTACTCCGTTGACCGCATCGGCATCGGACGGAACTCCTGCCAATCCACGCTTGGCAATAAAGTCAATTCGGTTTTCAATCCAATTATATGTTACACTGTCGATAGGGAAGAGTCCAACCAAAGCACCCCATTCGGTTGTCATGTTGGCAATAGTCAGACGTTCATCAATTGAAAGTGTGCCTACGCCATCGCCGGTGAATTCTATAGCGTGGTTTAATACTTCATCATTGTTGAAATGTCCGCAAAGGGTAACGATAACATCTTTGCCGGTCACACCCTGTTTGAGTTTATCGGTGAGTCTGACTTTGGCAACGGGTGGAACCTGCCACCATGTACGACTTGTTGCCCAGAGAGCAGCAGCATCGGTTCGGACAATCGGAGTTCCAAGTACACCAAGCCCGCCATACATATTGGAATGAGAATCCGAAGCAACCACCATTGTACCCGGAAAAGCGTATCCTTCTTCGCACATAATCTGATGTCCGATACCTCGTCCTGCAGGGTAAAAATCAACACCCATAGATTTTGCGAATGCTTCGATTTTTTTGTACTTGGCAAGATTGGCTTCGCTTTTGTCCTGTACGTTGTGGTCAAGAGTGTTAACAATCTGTCTCGGCTTGGCGATTTTGGTTGCACCGATTGACTGAAATTTTGGTATGACTGCTCCGGTGTTGTCATGGGTCATAACATGGGCAGGGGAGATTGAAAGATAGTCACCTGATTGAACGGTGTGGTTTTTTTCTAAGCCGACAGCAAAACGCTGGGCGATTTTTTCGACAAGATTTTGTTTTGGTTTCATTTTATCAATTCGTTTCTTAGTAGGGAGGAACCACGCCAAGGCGTACTTAAAGCCTTTAGCGGTTCCGCCAATTATTGTCAGGTCTCGGAAAGACCTGACCTACAAAATTTATTTTTCAATGTCATTCCCAACTTGATTGGGAATCCAGTAAAATCTTAATTTTTATATTTCAAGTTCAATATTAGTTTTTAATTTTTTTGACGGGTTAATTTTAATATCAAAATGATCAATAGATTCAGGTTGTAAGAATATTCTCATAAAAACTAAAGTAGAACGATATCTATTTTCTAGAATAACTGAAATTCTAGATTCTTCATCTCTATTTTTATCAGATTTACTCTTAATAAGCGTACCTAAAACACTACCAACTCCTAATAGTGTCAAGATAGAAATTATAATCTCTATATTCATTTCGTTATTCTCCAAAAAAACAAAAGTATATTTGTCGAAACCACAGGGGTTTCGCCCTACAATTGTCAGGTCTCGGAAAGACCTGACCTACTTACTTCACTAAATCAAAATCAATAAAATCACAATGATGGAAAATAATTGATTCCGGCAGTAATTTCTCGCCGTTTCCTTCTTTGGAATGGGTTGCGATAATATGCATAACTTCCGATGGTAAGTCATGTTTAAAAGCAAGTCCGACTCCCGAAAATGGATGACGGATATGTTTTCCGTAATCTGATTTTTGAGGTTTTCCGTCGATAATTTCAAACTCTAAAAGTTTCCCGACATCGGCAAGCAAGGCACCCGAGATTAAATAGTCACGGTTGACTTTTGTTTTTAGATCGCCATGAACTTCATCAAGCACCTTATCACATGCAATACACATTAAAGCACAAGCCCGTACATGATCAATAAATGTGATTTTACAATTTGGTGCTAAAAGTGTGAAAGGGATACTACGAAGTAGCTCTTCAGTCCATCCTCGAAACCCGATAGCTTCTATCCAGCAGTCAATTGTTTTTTTTCGTAAATCTTCATTTTGAATCAGTTTAATTTCCGGGAATAATCTGAAAACAATCTCTTGTTGTGTGTTAGTCATTATGGTATACCTCTTACTTTCATTAATGTATAAAACTTCCAAATTTTAATTATCATACAATGATTACTTCAAATAGTCCAGAGGTTTGTTTTGCTGAAAAAAAAGCTTTAAAATCAATTATAATCAAAATAGTTAATTAAAATACATTGGTGAATCTTTTTCTTTAACATATAGTCATCGGTTTAAGGTGAATTAGCTCAATTCAATGCTGTTTAACAGGGTAGACAAACAGGACAGATATTAACTGGTATTATGTAGCCGCAAGTAAGTGAAAAAAATCACAAAAAAATGATATTTAACTTGACAAGCTGATTATAATTTATATGTTAGTTAATGTTAACTCTGAAAGGTAAAAATGAGATCAGATTCATTTGACAGAAAAGCTCAGATTTTAAACGAAGCAACCAGACTTTTTTCTGATGCGGGATATGATAAGGTAACTATTAAACAGTTGGCTGAGGCATGTTCTATTACAGAACCTGCTCTGTACAGACATTACGCATCTAAAGAAGCTATTTATAATGCTGTATTAGATTCTATAGAGTCACGATTGGGAACAAATGAACTTTTTCCAGAGTTAGAAAAAATGGATGAAATTCTACCCTTTTTAGAAGCATTTGCCTTACATATTATTCACTACTTTACTAAAAATGAAGATATATACCGCTTACTTTTGTTCTCAGCGTTGCGTGGACATAATAAAGCAAAAAAAGTATATCAGATTATTCGTGGTTCTTATGTTAAATTTTTAGTTGCCCAATTTGATCGTTTTTATGCAGATGGAAAAATAATTAAAAAAAATAATGAAATAACAGCACGCTGTTTTACCGGTATGGTGTTCGACTGTGCATTATCTACTACTCTTTGGAAAGGTTTTCAGGGTAAAACTTTCAAACCCGAAGATGTGGTTGCTAATAATGTACCTATTTATGCTCGAGGTTTAACAACTAAAATAGAAGAGTGATTTTTTTTATATCCTCTAAGTTAGTTAATATAAACTAACTTAGTCTTGTTTGTGGATTTGTTTGGCGATTATAAGATAAACAAGGTTGGTGTTACAGCTAACCGGAGGTAGGTAATGAAATTAACAATGAGGTGAGCAGAAATGAAGAAAACCACATGCGGCGGTCTGCTGCTTTTGTTCGTGGGAATGCTTCTTTTGATGTCACAGCCGATTTCGGCAGGTGTATCAGATGAAGTCTGTGCCGGGTGCCATGATGATGTTACTGAAATGTTCAGTAATACAGCACACGGTATTTATTTTAGTTCAATTGACCGTCTGAAAGATGCAAATTGTGAAGCCTGTCATGGTTCAGCAGTTGATCATATTAAAGATGGCGATCCGGCATTAATTATTAATCCGGCAAATTCGGGACAGTTTGGAGCAAAAGAATTATGTCTCACATGTCACAAATCACATAAGTTTGATAATTGGAAATTTTCAGCACATGCTTCTGCCGATTTAACTTGTGCGGACTGTCACTCTGTCCATACAAGTATTGAAAATCCGACAGTTAAGTCATCATCGGAAAATTGTCTTAAATGTCATGCCGATGTAAGAGCATCTCTTTCCATGCCGTCGCACCATCCTATTGGTGAGGGCAAATTGGAATGTGTCGATTGTCATGGAGTGCATGGTGAACCTGCACGTTTGACAATGGACTATAGCGGATCCGAACTTTGTTATAGTTGTCATGCTGAAAAAGAAGGTCCGTTTGTGTATGAGCATGCTCCTGTACAGGAAGGCTGTTTGACATGTCATTCACCACACGGTACAGTTGCTGACAATCTTTTAAAACAATCAGAACCAACATTGTGTTTGAGCTGTCACCCTATGCATTTCCATTCATCAGTAGTGGGTGTAGATGGTGCTTTTGTTGATCCTTTAGCTCCTGAAAGATCAGGTACTTCTACTTCTGATAGTTTTGAACGCGGGTTTAATACAAAATGTACGCAGTGTCATACTGAAATTCATGGTTCTGACATGCCGTCACAAACAACCTCAACCGGCGGTAACGCCTTAACCAGATAGGAGCAAAATATGAAATTATTGATAAAGTTTGTTTTTGTATTAGTTGTTCTTCTTCTGGCAAATTCTTTTGTGTTAGCCGATGATGGACCAACTACAGAAAGCTATTCTTTTTGGCTTGGCGGTCATTATACAGATTTTACCGACTATTCTAAAAAAGTTGGAGAATATAATAAAGGTGAAAATGAAACTCTACCGGAGTTTAAATTAAACTATCTTTCGAGCGGACCAAACTCTATTCTTCGTTTTTTAGGTCACTATTACGATAACAAAAATGCCTATGCGAAATTAAGCTCTACTATTTCAAATAAGTATAAATTATCTGTTCAGTATCGTTCATTATTAAAACAGGAAGGGCAGGACCTTTTAACGAATATGGAAGGTCGTGAATATTTCCCTGAAACCGGTACTCAGGGCGGTAAAATACTGACTCATGAGATTCAAGACCCTAATGCTGACTATAATACATATCGTCAGGAATTATTATCTCAGTTTTCAATCTTATTATCTGAAAAAAATAATGTTCGGTTGAATGCTACCCATAGAATGATATTAAAAACCGGAACAGAACAGAAAATATCATCTGATCATTGTTTTAGCTGTCACTTGACATCAATGGAAGGTAAAGTAAACAACACGCAGCATCAATTTGAAGTTGGTATAGATGCTGATATAAATAAATTTGATATTGGCTATCAGTTTGGTTACAGGCTGTATGATCCAAAAAATCAAGCGTCAATGGCGTACTATGATGATGCGGTACATCCCACAAAAGGTACTGCCGGTGGAGAATTTGGTTCACGTCTTATTTATGAAGATGTAGATGCCGAATTTTCTGTTGTTCCAAAAACTGAAAAAATGTCTCACAAAGTTAAGTTTAAAAGAAATTTTGGTCAAGGATATTTAGCAGGAGTTTTAGGATATGCATCTGTTGAGAATAAGTTTACATCGTTAAAAAGTAACTCTTATTCGAGTGCGTTCAATTATGCAACATTTTTGGATTCAAAAACAAAATTGATTGCAAAAGTTGCTGTTTCAAAATATGATTCGGATTCAATCTATATTGACCTTCCGACATTTAGAGAAGGTGCCGCAGACGGCAATTCATATAATTTTGATTTTACCCGTTATTCAGCACTCAACAGAACAAATGCAAATATGTCTGCTGAACTGATTAAACGGATGAATTCAAATTTGACTGTTGCCGGTTTAGTCGGTTATAATATTGTCAATCGCGATGATTATCCGATTCATGATGATGGTACTTCGACTAAAAAATTCTATGCACAAGGTAAGTTTAGATATCGTAAAAACTTATCATTACGTTCATCCTTAAAAGTTCGGTTTGAAAAAATTACCGATCCATTTATTTCCGCTAAAGGAATATTTGAAGCAAATGGTACTGCTTTGAGACCATTGGTCCCGACTTCTAATTGGGTATTTTATTTCCAACGTGAAGGTTTACGGTATCAGAATATAACTACTATGCCAACTCAAGTGTTCTCATTTAATTGGAATATGAGTTATAATCCTAATATGAAATTTTCTACTACCTTTGGAGTAAAAGGAAATTTTGACAAGAACGATGATCTTGATTCCTTAGATGTTAAACATACATCATTTATTCCATCAGTTTCTTTGCAGTATACACCGGATAATCTTTTCTCAATACAAGCCGGATATTCATATAACTATGATAAATCACGACTTCCTGTGACGGTTGCATTGATGGATGGCTGAGGTGGTCATATATATCGCGACGCCGGTGGCGACGCTCGACATTATGGTTCAATCTATGCTATGACTGATTATGAAAGTAAAGTTCACAATCTGTTTGCTTCAATGAGTTATGCAGCATCAGCTAAATTAAATTTGTTTGGTACAGTAACCTGGAATAAAGCTGAATCAGCTTTAGATAAAGTCCAGATGCCAGATTTAGCAGCTATTTCTGCCCAAACAGGTGGAGATTTGGTTGATAATATGGATTATGACTTTACAAACTTAAACAGTTATTCAGATTTAGATTATACTCTTTTGAAACTTAACGGAGGTTTAAGTTATAAAGTATCACCAACAGTAACCTTTACATTGGACGGCGAATATGCTGATTTAACAGATGACCAAGGGTATGTGTTTGGTAATGAATCCGGTTCATTTTATATGGTACGATCCGGATTTAAAGTACAGTTTTAGAAATGTAGGGCTGATTTTGTAAAAAATCAGCTTCATATATACTACAAAAAGACCCTCCTTTTTGTTATTGCTTCTCTTATAAGCCGCAACGTCGTATGACGTTGCGGCTTTGTGAAAAAAAGTACTTGTTTTGTTCTGTTTTTCATATATACTAATCCACACTAACTATGAATATGAACTTTGTTTGACATAATTATGATTAAGGATATAGAATTATGATGTCTAAAATAAGAAAACGATCTTTATTAAGAAACCCATTAGGCGGCATAGGTGCTGCTTTGTTTGTTGCAGGTTTACTGCTCTTTTTTGTATTGTTATTAATTGACTTAACTGGTGGAGCAACAGAAAACCCATACCGTTCTTTGGTCACTTTTGTAATTGCTCCAATGTTTGCTGTACTTGGTTTTGCTCTCTTTATGGTTTCAGTATGGCGACAGGTTAGCAAAGCAAAAGCAAAAGGTGAAAAATTTTCATTTAATCTTACTTTTGACACAACCGATCCTCACTATATTCGTAATATTGGTATCTTTTTGGGTGTATTAGGTGTGCTTATTATTCTAGTCATTTATTCCGGCACCAAAGCATACGAGGCTACCGATTCAGTAAATTTTTGCGGAGAAACATGTCACGAAGTTATGTCGCCGCAATTTATCACGTATCAAAATTCTGCTCATGCCCGTGTTCCTTGTGTTGAATGTCATATCGGACCGGGGGCATCTTTTTATGTGAAAGCAAAAGTTGACGGTTTGCGCCAGTTATATGCCATGGCAGCCAACTCTTTCAGCAGACCGATACAAACCCCGGTGCATAATCTTCGTCCTGCTCAAGAAACTTGTGAAGGATGCCATTGGCCGCAACAGTTTTATGGTGAAAAAATGATTACCAATACATATTATAAAACGGATGAAGACAACACTCCTTGGACTATCAAAATGTTGGTTAAAATAGGCGGGGGAAATCCAAGAACCGGTAAACTTGAGGGAATTCACTGGCACATGTTAGGTTCTACAGTTGATTATGTAGCCAATGATTACAAACGAGATGAAATCAACTGGGTGAGAATTATCAATAACGAAACCGGCGATACTCTCATATATACTGACCCAGACGAAAAACAGCCTGATTTTTCAAATCCATTGACGGAAATTCGGAGATTTGATTGTATGGATTGTCATAACAGACCATCTCATAAGTTTAATCCTCCGGCAAAACTTCTTAATTTAGCAATTTCTACCAGACGGATATCACCGGAATTGAAATCTATCCGTGAGGTTGGACTTGAATTGCTAAACGCAGAATATAAGACCAAACCGGAAGCGATTGATTCAATTCGTACAAAATTAGTTGCATATTATGAAAATGAATACCCTGATATTGCAAATGAAAAAAGACCTCTTATTATACAAGCTGTAAAAGAACTTATACAAATATATGAACAAAATTTCTTCCCTGAAATGAAAACTGACTATCGAGACAGACAGAATAATTTGACTCATTTTGTGAATGACGGCTGTTTTAGATGTCATGACGGAGCAATGAAAAATCAATATGGAAAAAAACTTTCCAACAAATGTACAACTTGTCATCTTATCGTGGCACAAGGACCTTCGGAGGATGTTGCTGAATTAGAGCATAACTTATCCGGGGTTGAATTCAAGCATCCTGAAGATATTGACGGTGCATGGAAAGAGATGAATTGTACTGAATGTCATACTCCTGAATCAGGTTACTAACCTGTTTAGAGCGATATATCGAAAGAAGATATTTTTTTCTCTCTTTGTGAAAAATATAACTTGCTGTTAGTGAATATTTACATATATTATCCCAAGTAATAAAGAGAAGTTAGTGTACAATAAAGAGGTTAGTTGTCATCCTGTAATAGAGACAACGCTTCAATAGAATTTGGGTGTAAATATGAAGTATATTATTTTCATTATTTTTATGTTTTCTGCTACATTTGTTTTAGCCGATGATTCTGCATGTTTAAGGTGTCATTCAGCAATTGGCGAACAAGCAAATGAAACAACAATCCACGTAGATTCTTCAATTATCAACAATTCGGTTCATAAAAAGTTATATTGTACTGATTGTCATGATATAAATGCTCAAGAAAAACATGCATTTCAAACAGATGTTGATTGTAGTTCCTGCCATGAAGATATATATAAAATTTATGAAGAATCTGTTCATGGTGTTGCTTTACAAAATGGTATTAAAGAATCTCCTGATTGTACTGATTGTCATGGTGGACATAATATTATGTCTCATCTTAATCCTGAATCAAATGTGTATTCTACAAATGTGCCTAAAACGTGTTCAGCATGCCACGCATCAGAAAGAATTGTTGGAAAATTTGGATTAAAAGCAGATAGAATAGCAACCTTTAAAGAATCTTTTCATGGTATCGCAAATGAGTTTGGTGAATCATCAGTAGCTAATTGTGCTTCTTGTCATGGAGTACATAATATCTATCCACAGGATAATCCTAAGTCATTGATTTACAAAGATAATATAGAAGCAACTTGCGGCAAATGTCATACAGATTTACCTCCGGATTTTGCTCATGGAACTATTCATACTTCAGCAACGACAAAAGAGTCCGGCGGACGGTTTTTTGTGCGGAAGTTCTATATTTTCTTTATTACAATTATTATAATTGCTTTTGTTCTCTATCGCATTTTGGAATACAAGCGTCGAGTTAAAAGGGTGGAGTAAGTAAATGAATCGGTTAAGTTATATAGTCTTAGTTTTTTTTCTTCTATGCGGTAGTTCATCAGATTTATATGCATTAGAGAAATGTCAGATATGTCACAGCAAAAAGGAAATTCACCGTTCTGAAGAAACCGGTCGGAAAATTCCATTATATGTTGATGAATCAATTATTGCCCGTTCAGTTCACTATAATAAAGATTGTACTGATTGTCATTCTGATATAAACGAAATTCCACATAAAGCAGTTAAAAAAGTTAACTGCCGCCGATGTCATTATTCAGGGAATCAGGTCGGAGCCCCTGACGGACAGATGTATGACCAATATGAACATTCGGTACATGGAATGGCAGTTCTTGCCGGAAATGAAAAAGCTCCTGTTTGTCAGGATTGTCATGGTGGACATGATGTGTTTTCACATAAAACAATAGAATCAAAATTCTATTGGCAAAACATTCCAAAAACATGCGGTTCATGTCATATTGAAATATATGCTGTATATAAAGAGTCAACTCATGGGAGGGCAGTTGCTGATGGAATTAAAGATGCCCCAACCTGTACAAGTTGTCATGGAGAACATGATATAAAACAACACGATAATGCTGAATCCCGAGTTTCTGATGAAAGGATATCTGAAACATGTACCGAGTGTCATGGTCCGCAGGGAGTAGTGAATAAATATAATGTAAAAACTGATAGAGTTGAAACATTTGAAGAATCGTTTCACGGCATTGGTCAGCAGATGGGCAGCAAAACTGTTGCAAATTGTGCATCCTGTCATGACTATCATGATATTCGTGGTGAGGACGATCCTAAATCTTCGGTTTATCCTGATAATATTCCTAAGACATGTGGTAAAAAAGGTTGTCATCCCGGAGCTTCAGCGGAATTTTCATCAGGACAGCAAATTCATATAAATCCGAAAAGTGAAGATTCGGGAATTATATATTATATTTCAAAAGCATTTGTAATATTAACAGTATCAGTTCTTCTTGGACTGTTTGCTTTTATCATTATGGACTTATTCCGCCGAGCAAAAAATGCAAGAACAAAAAGGTAACTGACAGATGAGTAACAAGAAAACAAATCTTGATAAAAGAGAAGCTTACATAAAAGGCTTATCTGATAATATTATTAAATCTGCTGTTGATATTGTAAAAATTGAACCCACCAGTGAGCAAATAAATGAGATATCAACAGAAGTGACTGAAAGACTGCAATATGAATCGTCAAGTCTACTCAATGAAGCAGTTACAAAACTTCACCCGCAATCTTTGAGTGAAATGTATCCTGAAGAGCGACCTGAAAGAAACTTTGAACGGTTTGGTAAAAACTTTAGATACCAGCACATGCTTATGTTTGTATCAGTTATTATTCTTATAATTACCGGTATGCCTTTAAAATTTCCTGAATTTGCAATATCAAAATTTATAGTCATAGACCTATTTGGCGGGCTTCAAAATTCTACTCTAATACATCGTATCGGAGCAGTTGGCTTAATAATTGTAGGAGTATGGCATTTGGGCTACTCTGTTGCTTCAAAAATTGGACGAAGAGATTTTTTCCTGATGATTCCAAATTTAAAAGATGCCGCAGATTTCATGGGTACTATAAAGTATTATATAGGTAAATCAAAAAGCGGTCCAAAATTTGGACGGTTTTCTTTTATTGAAAAATTTGATTATTGGGCAGTTTATTGGGGCATGGTTATTATGATTGGCTCCGGTGCTATTATGTGGTATAAAGAATTCTTCCCAAAATATTTTTATGATGTTGGACGTGAGATGCATTCCGATGAAGGACTTTTAGCTACTTTGTCGATTGTTATCTGGCATTTTTATAATGTTCATTTCAACCCCGAGGTTTTCCCGATGAGTTGGACTTGGTGGCATGGACAGTTAACCGAAACTGAAATGAAACATCACCATCCTTTGGAATATGAGGCTATCATTAAAGAAGAATCCGTTGATATTATAAAGCAGTCCGAAAACGATGATGTGGAGGACAACTCATGACGAAATTATTGAAAGATTTTGGAACTCTCTTAAAGCAAAATATTAAAGGATTATTTGTTTTTATAGGCTTCATTATTATTATATTGGTTGTCTTATATTCTTTTGCTTCGTATGAAACAACAAACTCCGAATTTTGTGATTCTTGTCATTATATGGACCCGTATGTACGTCATTGGCAGGCATCAAAACATTCTGGTGTTGATTGTGTTGCCTGTCATGAGTATAGTGGAGGTGACTTGATTCTTTCATCTATTAAATATGCAACAGAAACGTATAATACAAGACCTCAGGCGAGAGTTATGAATGAAAACTGTTTGGCTGCTGATTGTCACGATGAAGAGTCGCTTGACAAAGGGTTAAAATACAAAGAAAATATTTTCTTTCAACACAGCACCCATCTTAACAAAGTTTTAAGGAGCGGTAAACTTCATTGTACGTCGTGTCATAACCAAATGTCTCAACAAGATGATGAGTCGTTAACACACATGAAAGTAAATGAGCAAACATGTTTTGTCTGTCATTTTAAAGATGCCGGTGAGGGAGAAGCTATTACCGGTTGTTATTCCTGTCATGGTAATCCAAAAACAGCAGTTGAACATGACGGATTTATGTTTAATCATGAACCTTATCTTGAGTTGGGGGTTGAGTGCAAGCAATGTCACATTAAAATTGTACAAGGCGATGCTTCTGTTCCTGAAGGAAAATGCTATTCTTGTCATGTAGAAAGATTTCGAAAGGATTATACTAAAGCTGAGCTGCATGACATACATGTAACAAATGCCGGAATCAATTGCCAGAAATGTCATGATCTTATCAAACATGGTAATTATAAAATGGTTGGTGCTTTAGAAATTCAATGTGAGAACTGTCATCTCAGACAGCATAATAAACCGAAACAGCTCTATATGGGTATAGGCAGTTCAGATAAACTACACGATATGCCGTCGGCAATGTTTCAAGCACAAGTCAGCTGTACAGGATGTCACACTCATATAACTGCTGAGGGTGAGGTTATGGCTCACCAAGAGAAGAAAGAAGCATCTCGTAAATCTTGCGTTACCTGCCATGGTGAGAATTATGATCTTATGTTTGATAATTGGAAATCAGGTGAAAAACTTGCAATGAAAGATTATAAAACCTATATGAAAAAAAGTTATGCTGATTTTAAAACTATCGGCGGTTCAAAAAAACAAAGACGTTTAGTTCAGTCGGAATATACAAAGATGAAAGAAGATTTCAATCTTGTTTCTGAGGGACACATGGTTCACAACATTAAGTATTCCACTCATATATTAAATCATGCTGCTGATAAATTTGAAAATGCGATGAAAAAGATTAATAAATCATATCAAACGCCTTTTCGAGGAGATGCTTTGTCTCCTGAGAAAAATTGTCAAGTTTTCTGTCATGGAAATGCGTTCTTTCCTGAAGTTGTAAAATATGATGATACTGAACTTCCTCATGAATTACATGCAGCGGATATGGAGCTTGCTTGTTCCAGTTGTCATTCTTTAACGGAACATGGTAAAACAAAAATAAACGACTCGGTTTGTACCGAATGTCATTAATATAATTATCATTTTAACCGGGATTTAAAATGAATAGATTAAAACTAATTATTTATCTTTTAAGTATCATTCTATGCTTTGGGTTGTCTGTCTCAGCTGAGGATGATAACGAAACGTGTCTTTCCTGCCATGATGATTCTGAACTTACCGGAATTAATCATAACGGTAAAGAAGTGTCAATGTTTGTTACCTCAGATTCCTTAAATTTATCGGTGCATGCAGATTTATCATGTATTGACTGTCATGCTGATTTAGAAGGAGTTGATGATTTTCCACATGAAGAAAATCTTGCCAAGGTTGATTGTGCAAGCTGTCATGATGATGTTGCAGCAGAATTTGCAACTTCAGTCCACGGCATGGCTAAACATAACGATTTGGCACCTACCTGTTCATCATGTCATGGTACCCATAACATCAGGTCGTCAGAAAATCCAGAGTCAATGACAGCACGTAATAATATTGCTCAAACTTGTGCAAATTGCCATGAGAAAAATATGTTGTCAAAAGACCCTGATATCAAATTATCCAGCATATCGGGTCGATATATGAAAGGTATTCATGCCAAACGTTTTTCAGAGGGTATAGAAACTGCGGCAACATGTACTGATTGTCATGGAGTACATGATTTAAAACTTGCCTCTCATTCAGATTCTAAAGTAAATAAAATGAATATCCCTAAAACCTGTTCAAAATGTCACGAAGAGATTTATGTTAAATACAGCAGGGGAATTCACGGAAAAGCATTGGCGGCTGGAATATTAGATGCACCTAATTGTGTTGATTGTCATGGGGAGCATGAGATTTTAAGTACAAATAATTCTAATTCTCCGATTAATAATGCTAATATTTCCGATTACGTTTGCGGAAAATGTCATAATGATACTCGTATGGCAGCGAAATATGGGTTTAACAAAGATAGATTTACAACCTATCAAGACACCTACCACGGACTGGCAATTCATGGAGGTTCTGTGAAAGCGGCAAATTGTGCCTCTTGTCACAATGCTCATGATATTTTACCGGCATCTAATCCTGCTTCATCTATAAATCTGAATAATCGTACTAAAACTTGTCAGAAATGTCACCCCGATGCAAATGATACTTTTGCGGCAAGTTATACACACATGAGTGATACAGATAAATATTTTGAGATAAATCACCTTATTAAAGTTATTTATATCATTCTTATTATTGTAGTTATTGGTGGAATGCTTGCTCATAATGCGATAATTTTTATCAGATATCTGATACTAAAAAATCGTTATTTAAAAACTCAAAAATCTGTAAAACGATTAAATGGTAATCTAGTTTTTCAACATATAATTATAACGGTAACTTTTATAATATTAGTTATCACCGGCTTTGGTTTAAGGTTTCCAAATGCATGGTGGGTGAATATTATTAACTTCTCCGGTCTGTTTGAATCTGCTCGGGGTATTGTGCATCGTACTGCTGCCGTATTGATGATATATGTTTCTATTCATCATGTTATATATGTTATGGCTACCAAAGATGGTCGTACCAAAATTGTAAAAATGCTTCCTCAATGGTCTGATATTAAAGAAATTAAACAGAATATACTTTATTACTTAGGTATGAGCAAAGACAAACCTCAATTCGGTTATTTCGACTATACCATGAAAGCAGAATATTGGGCATTAGCTTGGGGAACATTTGTGATGGTATTTACCGGTACTGTACTGTGGTTTCCGACATTTTACACTTCAATATTCCCGGGCTGGATAGTTTCAGTCTCTGAGACAGTTCATTACTATGAAGCGTGGTTAGCAATGCTTGCAATTGGTGTTTTCCACTTCTTCTTTGTCATATTCCATCCCGATCAATACCCAATGTCATTTACATGGCTCAATGGTGATATGCCGATGAAAGAAATAGAACATCATCATCCAAGATGGTACAAAAAATTACAGCGGGAAGAAGCATCGAAAGAGTCTAAAAAGTAAGATGAATAATTAGCATTTTTTGATTTACTAAAGGATTAATAAGGCAGTTCTTAATTTGAGACCTGCCTTTATTATGCGGTCGCAGTCAGAACACCACGGCTTTAGGGCTTGTTTCTATTCTCATTGAATATTTCCACACCACAAGGGGGCTTGCCACCTGTCCGACATGTGTTTCAAAACTCTTTTCGCCGAGGCGGAAAGTATGACATACATAAAAAAAACAGCAGAGCATTTTTAAGCTCTACTGCTTTTGTGTATATATAACAATCTAAATATTAATCTTTTTTCTTTAATGAATGTCCTGTTGAAAGTCCAAAGATAAAAAGAACTATCACCAAAATACCAATAGCGAAAATAGTATCTCCCGGGGCACGCATCCATTTTAAGGTTGTAATGGTTGACGAGTATAAAAACTCACTTGAACGGGCATACCAGTAGCCTTTATCAACAGAGGCATAGGTTTGCATAAGTCCGATAGGCAGCAAGCTGAACAGAACCATCATACTAAGACCGATGTTAATTGCCCAGAAAGCAAATTTAATAATTTTCTGATTCCAAACCTGTCTAACATGCTTCACCCGTAGGCAGAACAACATCAAGCCGAGTCCCAACATACCGTACACACCAAAGAGAGCAGTGTGAGCATGGACAGCAGTTGTGTTTAAGCCCTGCATATAATAGAGAGCTATAGGCGGATTTATCATAAACCCAAATAGTCCCGCTCCAATCATATTCCAGAATGCGACCGCTACAAAGAAATAGATAGGCCATTTATATTTTTCAACCCATGCGGTAGATCTTGAAAGACGAATATTTTCCCATATTTCAAATCCGATTATTGTCAAAGGGGCAACTTCTAAAGCCGAAAATACCGAACCGAGTGCCATAATAGCTGTTGGAGTTCCGGAAAAATAAAGATGATGCAGAGTTCCTATAATACCGCCTGTTAAAAATATAGTAGTTGAAAAGAGAACAGCGTTTGTAGCACTTTTCATACGAAGTAAAGATAATTTTGTAAACAAGATTGCGATAACTGCGGTGGCGAAAACTTCAAAGAAACCTTCCACCCAAAGATGGACAACCCACCAACGCCAGTATTCAACAACAGAGAGATGTGTATTTTTACCCCACATTAAGCCGGCTCCATAAAAACCACCGATTGCAATGATAGAGATTAAAAACATTGATAAGAGATTTTTGTCAGGACCTTTTTTTCTGATAGCAGCCAGAATACATCTTCCGACAAGGAAAACCCATATTAGTAATCCAGCAAAAAGAGCAATCTGCCAAATTCTTCCAAGGTCAACATATTCATATCCTTGATGACCAAAGTAGAACCACATATCACCTTTAAAATAACCCATAATCGAGAGCCATTCACCGGTCATAGAACCAAGTACAACAACAACTAAGGCACCAAGTAAAACATTCACGCCTAACCGTTGTAATTTAGGTTCAAAACCGGAAATTATTGGGGCAATAAAAAGTCCTGCTGCCAGCCATGATGTTGCTATCCAAAAAATACCAAGCTGGGTATGCCATGTACGGGCAACAGCGTATGGTAGAAATTCAGCAATTGGAATACCATAGAAAGCCTGACCCTCAACTCCGTAATGAGCGATGATAATTCCTAATAACATCTGAATTATAAAGAGAGCCGCCGCCACCCAAAAGTAGAGTATTGATGCTTTTTGTGATGGTGTAGGTGTAAAACCAAGCAGAGGATCTTCTTTTGGAAGATTCTCAAGAATAGATTTCTCATCCTTATTTTTTACATAGTAAAAGACCAATAAAGCAATACCTAATAGAAGCGTAAGAATTGAAAAGCCTGTCCAAATATAGGAATCAGATGTTGGGCTGTTGTCAATCAAAGGCTCATGGGGCCAGTTATTGGTATAGGTAATATTATCATCAACACGATGAGTTGATGCTGCCCAGGCAGACCAGAAGAAAAACGATGCCATCTGTTTGATTCGAGCAGGATCTTTTATAGCTCCGACAGGAATAGCAAACTCTTCTTTACCATTAGTAAAGAGATCAACATAATAAGCAACATTTGCTTTGTATGCCAAAAGTCTTATCGGGTCTAAAACCAGTGTATTAGTATTGGGATCGTATGTATTTTTATTTAGAAGTGATTTTAAACGCTGACGTAGAGCAGCCTGCTGTTCTTCGTTTAAATCGTCATACGAACGATCAAAATCTGCTTTTGCATATTGATTTAAAATGAAAACACACTCACGATGCAGCCATTCGGCAGTCCAGTCAGGAGCAACATAAGAGCCGTGACCCCAAACTGAGCCAAGTTCCATACCACCCATAGCCTGCCAAACATTCTGACCCGCTGTAATCCCGCCAGATGGAACAATTACTGCTCCGGTTGTAGTAACTACCATATCCGGAATAGGCGGTTTTTCCTGATAAATCTTAAAACCGGACCATCCAAGAATTGTAAATGAGATTGCAACTACGGCTATAAACCCAACCCATAGTTTTTTCATACGTGTAAATCCTTTCTTGAAAAATTATTAACTACATAATTCATTTTTGTTATGATTCTATTTTTAAAGAGATATCCTTTTCAACTATATCTTTTATTGTTGTTGTTTTGAGAAAATGCAGATAATCCGAGCGAATTTTATCCCATTTATTATGTACCACACATGTTTTATCACAAGAACAAGTTGTTTGTCCTAAAAAACAACCTTTTAATTTACTAATTGAATCAATCGGTTCTACAATATTGAAAATAGAAATTTTTGATGATTGTTTTGCCAATCGAAAGCCCCCACCAAATCCTTTGATTGACTCTAAAAGCCCTTCTGCGGCTAATCTATTAAGCAACTTCCCAAGATAATTTTTGGGAGCATTGATATTTTCAGCGATTTGTGAGGCACCGACATAGCTGTCCTTGTCGATTTGGGCTAAATAGACCAAAGCGAGTGTTGCATGTACAGATGTTTTTGAAATCACGAGCATATCCTCTAATCGCATGTTAATATCGTAATAAACGTAGAGTACTATAATCAATGATAATCTAAAAAAAATGACTTAAATCAAGAGAAAATTTTATTGCATTTTAGGGGAGAATAAAGCAGAAATAGGGTGGAGGGTTCTGCTTTTGAGACAGGTTAAAAAAAATAAAATGTTTTATTGGTTTCTGTTTCTTTTTAGAGGGTTGAAAACCAACGATTAAATGTCAGTTCTCAATTCATTTTTAGTGAATCAGGAACTGACAGAACGTTTAAATAAGAATTGCCTGAAGACATATAATCGTCAGGGCTACGTTGTTGTATCTTCCGCTTCTGTTGCAAATTCCAAAATGTCACCGGGCTGACAATCAAGTGCTTCACAAATTGCATTGAGTGTCGAAAACCGCACTGCTCGAGCGTGACCTTTCTTGAGGATAGACAAATTAGCAATAGTAACGCCCACTTTCTCCGCTAATTCGGTCAGGGTCATTTTTCGCCGAACTAACATAAGATCAAGGTTCACTATGATAGTCATGTTACTGTCCTCATATTGTCAGTTCGTTTTCGCTTTGAATACGTGAAGCTAACTCAAACAGATGAGCAATAACTATTATCACCATACCAACGATGATAAGTTTTGGGTACCAATGTAGTTCAACACTGACACGTGCATTTGCCAAACCAAGCCATGGATTGTAATATCCTCCTTGTATGAAATTGAAAGTACCATAGATTGGCCCCCACAGTGCGACAATGTAACCGACTCGCCGAAAATCAACTGAGTTCTGTTTTGAAAATGGCTTGCCATCCATGACTGCACGAAATATTCTTCTCAATAAATAAGTCGCTCCCATCACAAACATTGCACTCAGGAATAGGTCAACGACCACCGATGATGGCCAGTTCCCACCCGGCATTTTATATATACTGTAATTATAACCAAGAAGAACCATACCATCTGCACGAGTTTGACCTGCAACATCTTCCCAAGGGATCAGCTTTGGCGGCTCGTTAAAACGAACCCTAATCGGCAGCTCAAGAGTTTGATCACTAAAGAGACCTACATCTATTACCCCACCTACTACCTTACCTAAAATACAAAATACAATAAAGAAAATCCCTATATACCAAACAACATCCAGTATCCATTTTGTAAACCTTACAGATGGTATTCGAGCGATGCTCTCTCGGCTTAGCTCTTGTCTTCGCTCTTCATCCTGTATAATCAGCGGATTAGGACGAGGGATAGGTACAGGTCTTGTTAATTCAAGGGAATCAGATGATTCTGGTACTGTTGTCTGTTTCCCACATTTTTTACATTGAGCTTCTTCGCCTTTTTTGAGATAATAAACTATAAGCTCCTCACCACAATGCTTACATTTGAATTTTAATGCCATATCTTCCTCCATATAGTTAAATTGTTATTCGGTTATAGATCATGAGCTTACCTTTTCCTGCGTCGTTACTATTTCAGTGTCATACTTATTATCGGCAATTTATTACTGTTTGTCAATGTTTTTTTATTGATAAACAGTAAAAAGTTAAAATCTTGTTCTACATAAAGAACAGACAGGAATGTTTATTCTATTGTTTTGGCAGGATTTTTTGTTTCGACAAAACATTGTCCTGTCTTTTATAGGGTTTGGGGATGTCTAAACTTTTTTTGTTAAAATAACAAAGATAAGAATTATTCTTTCTTCCAATACTTCTTCATTATATCTAAAGTCCAGTCAGGTTGTTTGATTTTATCTTGTGGTAAAAATGCATTGATAAAAGGTTTGATGTCTATAATCGGGGTACCGTCGATAGCATCAAGATGAGAAACTGTCAATATCCGTCCTTCATGTTTTAGCAACTTTACAGTTGTCAGCCCTAAATGATTAGGTCTGTCTTTTTTGCGTTGTGCAAAAATTCCAACTTTTGGGTACTCTTTGTTCCCTCTTGGGTGTCCTACATATACAGTTTTTTCTGATTTATGAAAATAAAAGAGAATATGCAGATGCGAAAAAGTATTGATACCGTCAAATGATTCTGTTGGTATTTCGTCTGCCAATTCAATCATAGAAATTATTTTCGACCAGTTATCATCGGTCGGTTCTTTTCGGTTGTTTTTAACAAAGGCAATTGGTTTAATTATAATTTTGTTAGTCATTTTTATCTCCTTTAGAAATCTTAATATAAATTGAATTAAATCTTAATCAAATATATATTTGACATACTCTTATAAAAACGTACCTTATATTCACTATGGTAAATCATTCTAAAAACGAAAAACTCTTACTTGATGCCGCTAAGCGGTTTAATTCAACATTAGAGTATGAAAACTTAATAGAAATAGTGCTGAAACTGGTATCTGATGCGGTCGATTGTGAGGCTGCACTTGTATTTCGGGTAGATCACACCCATTCTGTGATGAGAATTCGCTATATGAATTGTAAAGCCGGCTGTCAAATGCAGGTTTTTGAGCGGGATTTAGGTTCCGGCGTGGTCGGTTGGGTTGCTCAGTATAAAAAACCGGTTATAATCAACGATGCTCAGAATGATACACGATATGATGCCGATATGTGGGCAGAAGTTGCTATAGATGTAAAATCTATAATTTCAATTCCGCTTATAGGTAAAGGTCAGATGATTGGGGTAATTGAAGCTATTAATAAAAATGATGGTGAATTTTCAGATGCAGATTTAGCTCTTTTGGAAGGTCTTGCCAACCAAATAGCTGTCGCAATTGATAATGCCAATTTGTACCGTGAGGCACAACGGGAACTACTTGAAAAAAATCTTTTAATTGAAATTGGTGAAAAACTTTCCGGATCGCTTTCGTTAAATGAGTTGTTGAACGTCATTGTCGATTCATTAAAGCAGGCTATTGAATTTGATGCGGGTGGAGTGTTTATTATTAATACTGATGAATCAGAAATTGAATCACTCTACACTCTTGGTTATGAAGACTGTTCTGAGGAACAAATACATTTAAAATATGGGCAGGGATTAGTTGGTCATGTTGCAGATAACGGAGCACCTATTATTGTATCAAATGTTGCCGACAATCCAAACTATATCAATTTGCATCATAAGACCAAAAGTGAAATGTTAGTACCGTTAAAAGTTGATGGTCGGGTTGTAGGTGTTTTTAATATAGAATCATCACAACTAAATGCATATGACCAAAATGATTTAAACTTGCTCACGGCATTTGCCGCTCAAGCAGCAATATCAATAGAACGTGCCAGACTCCACGATGAACTGGTTGAAAGCAACAAAATCGGTCAGCAGTTGTCTATCGCCCGTGATATTCAAATGTCCTTCCTTCCCAAAACTAAACTGACCATCAAAGGATATGATATTACCGGTGAAAATATTCCGTCCGGTCAAGTCGGCGGTGATTATTACGATTTTATAAAAATAGTCGATCATCAGATTGGTATAGCTATTGGCGATGTTTCCGGTAAAGGGATCCCTGCTTCATTATTGATGGCATCTTTTCGGGCATCAATGATTGCTGAGATTCGCAATAATTATTCTATCCGTATTATTTGTCAAAAAGTAAATCAACTTTTATATGAATCAATGAAGCCCGGCAATTTTGTGACTGCCGTTTATGGTGTGATGGATGTGAAAAATCATATCTTTACTTTCTCCAACTGCGGGCATGACCTTCCATTGCTTTTACGAACTGATGGAACGATAGAACGACTTAAAGAAGGCGGTCCGGTGCTTGGGGTTGTACCGAATGCAACCTATGAAGAACGTCCGGTCTATATTAATAAAGATGATATTGTGATTTTATATACTGATGGTGTTGTTGAAGTATTTAATGACAATGACGAGCAGTTTGGCGAAGAACGGCTTATTGACATTATTCAGGAAAACCGCAAGAAATCTACAACCGCAATCAGAGATGCTATATATAAAGCAGTCAATAAGTTCGCCTCGAAAAAACATATTTTTGACGATTTTACGATGATTGTTCTCAAGCGTACAATTTAATAATAACTTACACATTTGGGTTTGTTGACTAACCCTTTTCACTCGTACAACTTTTCCCTTGTTATTTATTTCACAAAGTATATATTATTAAAGAGACAAAGAGCCTTTTTACTACAACAGGAGATTTTTATGTCAATTAAAACTTATGAAGAATATTTGCAGTCACTTCAATCAATGCGTCCGAATATGTATAAATTTGATAAATTGATAGAAGATGTTACTACCAACCCTGCAACAAAACGAACTGTCGAAGGTCATGGCTGGACTTTCAAAGCTGCTTTTGATGACCGCTATAAAGATTTATTAACAACAAAATCACATATAACAGGTAAAACAATCAGCCGTTATCTTTCTATTATTCAATCAGCTGAAGATATGTACGCCAACTCGGAAATGAAACGACTGATGTTTCATCTTACCGGTACTTGTACCGGTGGGAGATGTGCAGGATGGACAGCACTGAATGCAATGTTTATTTCAACCTTTGAAATGGATAGGGATTTAAAAACTGACTATCATAAACGTTTTTTGACTTGGCTTGAAAATGCTCAAGAAAGGGATATTACAATTTCAGGAGCATTGACTGACCCCAAGGGTGACCGCACTAAATCACCATCACAGCAGGATGATGAAGATTTTTTCTTACATGTCGTAGAAAAGCGTGATGATGGAATTGTTGTTCGTGGTGCTAAAGTTATGATATGTGGTGTTGCTGCTGCCAATGAAATATTTATTCTTCCGGGATCCGGATACAGAGAAGAAGATGCAGCGTATGCGGTGGCATTTGTCATTCCAAAAGATATTGAAGGGTTAACAATTGTAGAAACTCGTCATCCAAGTGACCGACGAGATGAAGAAGACGGATTTGATAATCCTGTTACTGAAGGGGGAATTACTCAGGCATATCTGTTTTTTGAAGATGTCTTTATTCCAAACGATCGAGTCTTTATGAATGGAGAGACTAAATATACCGGCTCAACTGTCGGATATTTTGTGATGCCGTACAGAGCATCAATCGGAGGTTGCGTAGCCGGACAAGGTGATATAAAAATTGGTTCGGCAATATTGACCGCACGAACAAATGGTCTCAATTCAAAAGTTTTCAAAGATAAACTGGTCAAAATGAATATCAATAACGAAACAACTTATGCCGTTGGTATTGCCGCTGCCGCCAAAGGGAAAAAACATGAATCGGGTGCATGGTTATGTGACCCTCTATTATCCAATGTCAACAAAGTACATG